>JBOGUE010000312.1:0-4118 GCA_050695955.1 Thermomicrobiales bacterium
ATGGGAAACCGGGGCAGGGAAGCCGTGTACAAGCGTTACAAGTGGGATAGCGAGGCGAAGGTGTTGCTCGATTTCTACCGAAACAAGCTCCTTGCAGCACCATGTAATCGGGAGTTGGTCGATTGACGAAGTCGGCCACAAGAGTTCATCCGTCGTGAAGGAGACTCGAAATGGCACCACCGGTCAGGACTAACGAACCAGTTGTGAGATCGCAGCTCTCTCGTCGCTCGGCGCTGGGGATCTTGCTCGGTGGCGTGGCCATTGAGGCAACCGAATCGCTGAGGACGAACAAGATGACGCTAGCGGCGCAAGAGCCTGCCACAGCGGACGTCCAATTGTGGGATAAAATCGTCCGGCCGTACCTGGAAGCCGATCTGTGGGCAGAAGATAGAGCCTATGATGCAGGGAACTATCTCATGGTGCCCCTGCATGCAGCATTCGCCCTGAATGTCGTCGAATGGCAACAGCAAATTGCCGCTCACGCCGAGCGATTGGTCGCGCACATCCGCGATGGCGGGACATGGGTGACCAATCGGATGGCTCGAATGCAATTTCTCTATCTTTGGAGCCGCTTCTTGGCATTGGCAACGACAGAATCTTCCGCCGTGAAGGTTCACTCCGATCTGAGAGAAATCATCGAGGATGAGGTGCGAACTTACTGGGAGGAGGCCCCCGCTCCACAGTGGGAGCGCGATCCGTTCCCCGGCGGTATGCGGGAACGAGTACTGTGGAAGCTCGACAATCACACAGTCGAGAAGAGCTACTTTCGGGCCGTCATTGAGGAGGAGCTCGTTACGTCTGCGATCGCTGCAGACCTGCGCCAATTGGCGGGCACGGATGATGTCGGTCAGATTCCGGATGTGATCTCCGACATCCTGGAGATTACCAATCGGGTGTTTCGGGATGAGGTCTCCGCGACTGCCGCGGGGGGATGGCTGCTACAACCTGGAGTGTGGTCCGATCATCCTGATTACGCATACGCCGGGCGCTCCGAGAAAGTCCCAGGGATGTCTCCTCTGCCGGTGTCCGGAATCGCGACCGATTCTGCCCATAGCCATCGTCTATCGCGATGGCTTCTTAGCCTCTGGCAAGCGCAACAATCCGAGCCGGAGATTGCATCGCACTACGAACAACTCATCGCGGGCCTGGACCGGCAGCTCTTTGATGTGGTTCTCGTCCCGCCAACGGAGGATTTTCCCTCCTACCGGACCACGAACTTTATGGACGGCAGCAACGGCGTGTACCGGTGGGGATATGAAACCCAGGGAACGAACAACGGTTACGGTCCATACGAACTGTCCGGCACGTTTACCCTCGGCTGGTGGTCGTTCTTAGGCACTAAGCGGATCCTCGACGTCTATCGGGATCTGGCTGCCACATTTCCGCTGCCGGACGGAGTCATCGATACCTATGTCGGGCCGAATACGAAGCGCGAACGACACCCGTTGGCTGCCGAACCCGTATGCTACCAAAATGGCTTCCGGGAACTCATGGTGCGGTTAGCGTCGAAATGGGAACTGACTGCTCGGCTGGCGGCGAAGCTTCCGCCAGCAGATTGGACATCCAATGACTGACGTTTCGATCCGTGAAGTCATTCACCAACGTGTGAAGGAGGAGCCAATGACGTTGCCACTCGGCACCAAGGCCGTCAATCTAGGCTGGGGATCGACGTTCGCGCCGGGTTGGATCAATATCGACAACTCACCGAATGCCCGGCTATCGAAGATTCCCGGTGCACGTCCATTCCTGCGCCGGATCGGCGTCTTGTCCGAAGCTCACTATCGAGTGAACTGGCCGAAGGACGTCATCATCCGCGATCTGCGGAAGCCGCTGCCTTTCGCAGATGGGTCGATTGACTACGTCTACGCGTCACATCTACTCGAACACTTGTCGCGCCACGAAGCGCGCCAGTTGCTCCACGAGCTCCTACGCGTGCTCAAACCGGGCGGAATTGTGCGCCTCTTGGTTCCGGACCTGTCGATCGAGGCCAGGGATTACTTGGATGCCCTCGCGGCGAACCCACACGATGATACAGCCGCGCCAGCTTTTCTTGAGCGGATGCGCCTGAGTCGGGGAGGGCGCAACCCACACCTGTGGATGTACGACGCCCCATCATTTCGTTCGTTATTGAAGGATGTCGGATTCACCGATGTCGAGGTCTGCGCGCACCAACAGGGAAAGGTTCCCAATATCGACATCTTAGATAACCGACCGGATGTCTCGCTACGGATGGAGGGTGCAAGGCCGGGACACATGCAGTGAAGCAAGCAGTTTGTCATACTTGTGGCGAAATCACTTCGTCTCTCGAAATCGTAACTGGGCCGGAAACCCGCGCGGCATCCCGGCTCAAAAGAACTCGGGCCATTTACGAGCCCTTACATCCTCGATGCCGGCGACCACTCCAACGCTGTGGTTGAAATTACCTAGGCAAAGGAGCAAACGCGCCTTTCTTGAGGTTGGGAAGGCTGATACAATCCTCTGAAGCAGATCATAGGCGTAAGCGCAAACGCAATGTGTCGACCCAACCTCTCCGAACCGCAGAGGGAAGCCCTTGGAAATCGAACTGCGACAGCTTTTTCGCTACGCTCGGCGTTGGTGGTGGGTGCTCCTGCTCCTGCCGGTGGCGGCGGGCGCCACATCGTACGCCATCAGCTCGCGGCAGCAGCCGCTCTACTCGGCGACTGCGACGCTCATGATCAACCCCGCGCCGGGATCGACGACCGGTGACATCAACACGGTCAACGCCGCCCAGCGTCTCGCCACGACCTATCAGCAGCTCGTCGTCACCCAACCGGTGCTGCAACCGGTGATTGAGACGCTCCAGTTGCCATACAGGGTCGACGAACTCCAGGACAAGGTCAGCGCGTCGGCTCCCCGCGACACCCAACTGCTCAAGGTTTCCGTCTCCGACACCGATCCCGAGACCGCCGCGATCATCGCGAATACCGTCGCCGCGGAGTTTGCCAAATTCATCTCCACGCAGGCGATTGGCAGCGCCAGCAGCTCACGTGCCGCCCTGCAGCAGATGATCGACGACAACGACCAGCAACGTGAGGAGACGCGCCAGCAGATCGCCGCCCTGGAGGCGAAGAGCGACCCGACCGCTCAAGAGCGGGCCGATCTGGAGTCGGCGCAAAGCCGCGCCGGTCAACTGGACGAAACCCGCGCCGACCTGCTCTTGCGCGTGGCCGAGATGGACCTCAGCGCGGCCGCCGTGCAAGAACAGGTCAGCGAAACCGTGCCGGCGACCGCGCCCGATTCCCCATACGCCCCGCGAATACTCTTCAACTCCCTGCTGGCCGCCTTCGTCGGCCTGCTGCTGGCGGTCGGAGCCGTCGCCCTGATCGAGTACCTCGATAATACGGTCAAGGCCGGCCTCGACCTGTCCGCGCTCATCGGCGCTCCGCTCCTGGGTGCAGTCGGATCGGTGCCGAAGCTCCGCGGCGGCAGCGATCAGCTGTTCATGACGGGACGCCCGAAGTCGACCGCGGCGGAGGCGATTCGGCTTCTGCGCACGAACATCGAGTTCTCGGCGGCGACCAAGGAGATCACCACGCTTGCCGTCACTTCGCCCGGTCCAGGTGAGGGCAAGAGCACGGTCACGGCAAACCTCGCCGTCGCCATGGTGCAGTCGGGTGTGTCCGCGGTGGTCGTCGATGCGGATCTGCGCCGGCCGAGCCAGCATCGCATCTTCAACGTGCGCAATGAGCGTGGCCTGACGACGCTCCTGACGCATCCCAAGCAACCCTGGCGATGGGCGGCCGTCGACATCATGCCTGGTCTCTGTCTGATCCCCAGCGGACCGATTCCACCGAACCCGGCAGACCTGCTCAGTCTGATTCAGTTGCGATTGCTCCTCGACGAGATCGCCAAGTCGACCGACGTCGTCATCATCGACACCCCACCCGTTCTGGCGGTCAGCGATCCCCTGGTCGTCGCGACGAACGTCGATGCCGTCTTGTTGGTCTCGCGGGCAGGCCGGACGCGGATCGACGCGCTCCGCCGAGCTGCCGCGTCCTTGCAGCACGGCGCAACACGCATCGTCGGCGTTGTCCTCAATCACCAAAGCGGGCGAGGCGCCGATGGATACTATTACTACTACGAGGACTATTACGGCT
>JBOGUE010000313.1:0-5821 GCA_050695955.1 Thermomicrobiales bacterium
GCATCAAGGCGTCGGCGGAGATTGCGGCTTCGTTCCTCACGGTTTGGTCGTGACCGTCGACACCGGTCCGGGCAACGAGAACAACATCGATCTGCTCCGTCGCAACGTTGCGCTTCAACGCCAACTCGGCATCGACACTCAGGTTGTGACACGGTCAGATCTTGAGGTATTGCAGCCATTTGGCTGCTTTGACGACATCGCTGTGGCCGCTTTCGAGCCCTCGAGTGGCTACGTCGATGCTATCGCGGCAACCCGCGCCATGGCCTTTGCGGCTCTCCGCGAGGGAGCACGGCTATTCGAAGGGACGGCGGCGACGCGGATCGAAGCTAACGATAGCCAGGTCACTGCCGTGATCACCGCCGCCGGTCGAATCGAGTCACCCTTGGTCGTCATTGCGACTGGACCTTGGTCGACGACTCTACTTGCCTCAGTCGGCGTTCGGGTTCCGATCAAGGCACTACGGGTGCAGGTCGCTATCGTCCAGCGACCTCAATCGCTTACTCAAGACCACTTCGCATTCGTGGACACGGCCGCCGGTATGTTCTGCCGGCCATGGGGTCCGGGACGTTCGTTGATCGGCGTCGGCGGTGGCGAGCAGCACGACGAAGTCGATGCCGACCGATTCGAGCGTCGAAACGACGTTGACTACCCCGACCTCGCCATCCGTGCAGCCGCCCGGCGATTCCCGGCCATGACCGGCGCGGCCTTTCTGCACGGCCACGCCGGTCTCTACGACATGACGCCGGATGCACATCCGATCATCGGGCCATGCGGACCCGATGGCCTTTATCTCGCCGCGGGCTTCTGTGGCGCCGGATTCAAGAAGGGACCCGCGGTCGGGCAATGTCTCTCCGAGGAGATTCTCGACGGCAAATCGTCAACTGTTGACTTGTCGCCCTTCCGCCTCAGCCGCTTTGACGACGATGGCTGGCGCCAGCCTTGGAGCAACACTGAATACATCCTCAGCAGCGATTTCGGCCACAATCTCTGAGACCGAACTCCGAACCCATCGTGTCCGACGTTTGACGGAAGCCGGTCTATCCCATTGCTTCAATGATTGCGTCCGCCATCCCTGAAGTTCCGGTAGCCTTCGACGGATCGCGGTCCTCACGCAGGTCATAGGTTACGCGCTCTCCCGCGGCGATGACCTCCGCCACCGCTCGCTCAACGCGTTCCGCGGCGTGGCGTTCGCCGAGGTGGCGCAACATGAGCGCGCCCGAAAGGATCATTGCCGCCGGGTTCGCTTCGTTCTTGCCGGCATGGCTCGGCGCGGAGCCGTGGATCGGTTCGAAGACCGCCACGTCCTCGCCGATGTTGCCGCTCGGCGCGACCCCCAAACCGCCCACCATCCCCGCCACCAGGTCGCTGACGATGTCGCCGTACAGATTCGGCATCACCAGCACGTCATACTCTTCGGGCTTCTGCATGAGTTGCATGCACATGTTGTCGACAATGCGATCGTTCGACTCGATGTCCGGGTACTCGGTGGCAACCTCCTGCGCGACCTTCAGGAAAAGTCCGTCGGTGAACTTCATGATGTTGGCCTTGTGGACGATCGTCACGAGCCTCCGGCCGTTCGCCCGCGCATACGCGAATGCGTACCGCGCAATCCGCCGCGAGCCCTCCGGCGTGATCATCTTGATGCTGATCGCGGCGTCAGCCGGAACCTGCTTCTTGCTGCGTTCATTGATTGCCCCAATGACTTCTCCCGCTTCAGCGGACCCTGTGTCAAACTCGATGCCGACGTACGTGTCTTCCATGTTTTCGCGCACGATGACGAGGTCGATGTCGTCGAAGGTGCTCTGCACGCCGGTCATGGTCTTGCCGGGCCGCAGGTTGGCGTACAGTCCCAGTGAATGGCGCAACCCGACGTTAACGCTACGAAATCCCCCCCCGATCGGCGTCGTGATCGGCCCCTTGAGGCCAACTTTATTCGCTCGAATTGACGCCAGCGTCTCCTCCGGCAATACGTCGCCGTGCTTCTCGGCCGCGGTCATCCCCGCGTCATGGACGTCCCACGTGAAGGCAATGCCAGTGGCGTCCAACACGCGCCGGGTCGCTTCGGCGACCTCCGGTCCAATACCGTCGCCAGGGATCAGGGTAACGCTGTACGCCGCCATCAACTCCACCATTCACTCAACCGGACAATCCTGCCCTGCATTGTCGCATGCAGCCCGGCGCCATGGTCAAACACGAGTTCGTCCGCCGTGCATTCCGATCGACGTCCATGGGAAACTCAGACCGGTCCGGTCGCGCCGCGCCGCGCCGGCGCGTGCTTTGGCTTCACACGACGTCTTGAAGACCATTGTGGAGAAAGCATTGGAACGCACAACAAGTCACAACCATCCTATCGTGCTCGTCATCCTTGATGGATGGGGACTTGGCAGAGACGAGCCCGGCAATGCAGTGATCGCCGCCAACACACCAGTGATGGATCACCTAACCAGGACCTACCCGTACGCGACCCTGAAGACGTCAGGCGAGGCCGTCGGACTGCCGGACGGGCAAATGGGGAATTCCGAAGTCGGACACCTCAACCTCGGCGCCGGCTTCATCGTTTACCAATGGATCAGCCGCATCGACCGTGGCATCGCGGACGGTTCTTTCTTCCGCAACGAGCGCCTTGTCGCCGCCATCGACCGCTGCCTCTCCCACAATTCGACGCTGCACGCTGTCGGACTGGTTAGCGACGGTGGCGTCCACAGTCACACGCGCCACCTCATAGCTCTCGTCCGCCTGGCGCGAGTCCGCGGCCTGAACCGGGTGATGATTCACGCCATCACCGACGGCAGGGACACCTCGCCCACCTCCGGCAAAACGTTTGTGGCGGATCTGGAGCGGGAGCTATCAGAGATCGGAGTAGGCACGATTGCCACCATCTCAGGCCGCTACTACGCGATGGACAGGGACAAACGGTGGGACCGAACGCGACTCGCGTACGACGCCGTGGTCGACGGCCGAGGGGAATCAACCGCCAGCGCCACCATCGCGATCGATAACTCCTATGCTATGGGCGTCACCGACGAGTTCATCGTTCCTACTGTCATTGCATCGCCGAACGGTGTGCCAACAATGATCCAACCCGGCGACGAGATCATCGCCTTCAACTTTCGTGCCGATCGCTTGCGCCAAACTGTCCGAGCGCTTGCGATGCCCGATTTCGACGGCTTCGACCGCAAGCGGTCGATTGCCAGTATCTGCCAATTCACAACACTGACGCGATACGAAGCGGGTTTGCCGGTTTACGTCGCATTTGAACCGCACGACGTTGCGAACCCTCTGGCACGCGTCATCAGCGATGCTGACCTCTGCCAGTTTCACTGCGCCGAAACCGAGAAGTACGCTCACGTCACCTTTTTCTTCAATGGTGGCCGCGAGGAACCATTTCTCGGTGAAGAGCGCACGCTGGTGCCATCACCGAAAGTGACCACCTATGATCTCCAGCCGGAGATGAGCGCCGCCGGAGTGACTGCCGCCGTGGTCGACGCCATCCAATCAGATGCCTACGGCTTCATCATCGTCAACTACGCCAATGGCGACATGGTCGGCCACACAGGCGTCTTCGACGCCGCGGTGCAGGCGATCGAGACCGTCGATGCCTGTCTAGGCCGGGTCGTCGAGGCGGCGCACGCGGCGGGCGGCGTCGTACTTGTGACCGCCGATCACGGTAACGCCGAAGAGATGATCGACCGCGAAACCGGCGGACCGATGACCGCGCACACGACGAACCCGGTTCCGGTCGTCCTCATCGCGCCTCAGGATCACGCACTCCAGCGAGTCGCATTGCGCGAAGACGCGGTACTATGCGCCGTTGCGCCAACCGTCCTCGAACTATTGGGGGTGCGACCGCCGGCCGATATGACCGAGCCGTCACTGATTCTAGCCGGAAAATGAACTAAGTGCAGGTCGTTTCAGCAGATTACCGGCTGAAAACAGATCCTCCGGGATAGATGGCGGAATCGCCGAGTTGTTCTTCGATTCGCAGGAGTTGGTTGTATTTTGCAACCCGGTCGACGCGGCTTGGGGCGCCGGTTTTAATCTGTCCCGAATTCGTTGCTACCGCCAGATCGGCGATGAAGGTATCCGCCGTTTCTCCGCTTCGATGAGACACAACGACGTTGAATCCGGCCCGTTGCGCGGTCTCCACTGCATCGAACGTTTCGGTGAGGGTGCCGATCTGGTTGAGCTTGACGAGGATCGAGTTGCCGGCGCGCTCCTTGATTCCACGCCGCAATCGTTCGGTGTTGGTCACATACAGATCGTCTCCGACGAGCTGGACGCGGTCGCCAATCTTGGTCGTCAGGGACTGCCATTGCTCCCAGTCATCTTCAGCCAACCCATCTTCGATCGACGCGATAGGAAAGCGGCTCGCCCAATCGGCCCAGTAGCTCACAAATTCGGCGCCGGCCAGCGTGCGGCCTTCGCCCTTGAGCACATAATTGCCGTCGTCGTATAGCTCGGTCGCCGCCGGGTCGAGGGCGATAACCAGATCCTTGCCTGCCTCATAGCCCGCCTGTTTGATAGCGAGCAAGACAACCTCGACCGCTTCCTCGTTCGATCTTAGGCTCGGCGCATAGCCGCCTTCGTCACCCACGTTCGTGCTCATCCGTCGTTCGGATAGCACCGCCTTCAGCGCGTGGAACACCTCGGTGCCCCAGCGCAAGCCCTCGCAAAATGTCGGAGCGCCAATCGGCACGACCATGAACTCCTGCATGTCGACGCTGGAGCCCATCGCATGCTTGCCGCCGTTGAGGATGTTCATCATCGGCACCGGCAAGACCCGCGCGTTCGGTCCGCCAAGATAGGCATAGAGCGGCAGTCCGACCGCCTGCGCCGCCGCGCGCGCCACGGCCAAAGAGACACCGAGGATGGCGTTGGCCCCCAACCGCCCTTTGTTCGGCGTTCCATCGAGCTCGCACATGATGCGGTCGAGGTCACGCTGACGGAGGGCGTCGATGCCGACGACGACCTCAGCAATCTCGCCGTTGACGTGCTCGACCGCCGTCAACACGCCTTTGCCGCCGTACCGCCTCTTGTCGCCGTCGCGCAGTTCGACCGCTTCGTAGGCGCCAGTCGAAGCACCGGAAGGCACCGCCGCCGTGCCGGTCGCCCCGCCAAGCAGACCGACCTCGACCTCGACCGTCGGATTGCCCCGCGAATCGAGGATCTCGCGCCCGTACACTGACTCGATGACCGTCTCCACGCCCGCTCCCTTCATCGCCTACTTCCGTCTCGTGTCTTCGCGGCAAGCATGACAGAAACGAACGTCCGCTGTCCGCGGCGGTCACTCTGCTATACTCCCTGGCCAAACTGAAGAGCGATTCAGGCGATGACGGAGCCAAGTACCCGTCGCCGCGCCGACCAGGGAAGGCAGGCCACCGACTGCAAGCCGCCACGGTCGCGCGACGGGAAATTCCCTCCTGAGCCGGACGGTGAACCCGCGACCAGCGGCAGTAGGTGTCCGTGGTTTCCCCACCATTAGCGGGGTAGGCCGTCCCAGACGGCCAGCAAGCGCGCCGGTTCTCCGGCGAAGCAGGGTGGTACCGCGTGGAAGCCCCTCGTCCCTGCCGAGGGGCTTTTTGTTGCTTTGCCACCAAGCTGGATCGAGTCAACGATATGACAGAAAACGCCACCAAATCGATGTTTGATCGTGAACTTGAGGACTTACGATTCAAGACGACGATGGGCCTTAATCAGGCAGTTCAAGACCTCGAACAGCTTGGGAACTGGGAGCGTGCGGAACTCGGACCTCGCGGTCGCCTTAACGAGTACTTCAGGCGCATTCCAACACTGTCGGCCGAAGAGAGGAAGGGTGCCGGGC
>JBOGUE010000314.1:0-3051 GCA_050695955.1 Thermomicrobiales bacterium
GTGCTGGCCGGCGCGGCGGGCGTGGCGCTCGCCCTCCCATCGTATCGCCTGCTCAACACCCTCTATGACGAGGCGACCTTCAGCTACGACGGGCGGCCTTACAGCGGTCCCGGCGTGCAGCCGATCACGCCGAACGACCAGTTCTACTCGGTGACGAAAAACGTCGTCGATCCAGACGTGACGAAGACCTTCTGGCGACTCGAAGTCGACGGATTGGTCGAGGATGCCAAGCGCTACAGCTTCGACGACCTGGCGGCGATGGAGGCGACCACCCAAGAAACAACGCTGATGTGCATCAGCAACCGAATTGGAGCTGGGCTCTTCAGCAACGCCGTCTGGCAGGGCGTGCCGATGCGCGAGCTGCTGATGGCCACCGGCGTTCGCGACGGGGCGAAAGAGGTCCGGCTGCACGCGGCCGACGGCTTCACCGACACCTTTGCCATCGAAAAGGCGCTCGACCCGACGACGCTGGTCGCCTACCGCATGAACGACGAGCCGCTGCCGGAACGACACGGCTACCCGGTCCGCGTCATCGTCCCCGGTCTCTACGGCGAAAAGAACGTCAAATGGGTGACGCGGATCGAGGTTGTCGACCACGATGCCAAGGGGTTCTACGAGCAGCAAGGGTGGGGGCCGGACTTCACCGTGCCGACGCGATCCGACATCTTCTCGCCCCGGTGGGTGCGCCGTCGCGACGACCGCTTCACTGAGCCTTGGCCGGCTGGGCGGCTGGTGACCGTGCGCGGCCGCGCCTTCGCCGGCAATCGCGGCATTGCCACGGTCGAGGTTAGCATCGACGGTGAGGAAACCTGGCAGCCGGCCCGCATCGACTACCCTGGCACCGAATTGACCTGGACCTTCTGGAGTTACACCTGGACCCCGCGCACGCCCGGCGAGGTCGCAATCACCTCCCGTGCCACCGACCGCACCGGCGAGCCACAACTGACCGCTACGGTCGGCACGATCCCGCAGGGCGCGCGGGGGTATCACCGGGTGATTGGGACGGTGGAGGTGTAGTGGCGGAAAGGGGGCCGACCGTTCGGGGCCGGCCGTCCCATTCAACTCGCGGCCCGCGACGTGCGAAGGCACCCGGCGAGGGAGAGCTAGATTGAGCAGACGAAAGACCGCGCTTGTGACCGGCGGAGCAGGGCTCATTGGATCGCACGTCGTCGATGCGGCGCTGGCGGATGGGTGGGACGTGCGGGTGCTGGACAGCCTCGAGCGGCAGACCCATCGCCAGGGGAAGCCGCCGTGGGTGCCAGCGCACGTCGAGTTCGTGCAAGGCGACGTGCGCAACCGGCGGGACTGGGAGCGGGCGCTGGACGGCGTCGACGTCCTCTTCCATGAGGCGGCCTACGGCGGCTACATGCCCGAGATCGCCAAGTTCATCCATGTCAACTCGTATGGCACGGCGCTGATGCTGGAGACGATCCGCAACCGGGACCTGCCAGTGGCGAAGATCGTCCTCGCGTCGTCGCAGGCGGTTTACAACGAAGGCGCCTATCGCTGCCCGATTCACGGCCACTTCTACGGGATGACGCGCGACGTTGAGCGCCTGGCAAACGGCGACTTCGATATGCATTGTCCGGCATGTGACGCCGCCGCGACGCCTGTTCCCACCGACGAGGACGCACCGATGGGCGGCGAGAACGTCTATGCGATCAGTAAGGCGGACCAGGAGCGGCTCGTCATCTGCTTCGGGCGGGCGACCGGCATGCCCGTGGTGGCGCTGCGCTACTCCTGCACCTACGGGCCGCGCCAGTCAGTCTTCAATCCCTACACCGGGGTCATTGCCATCTTCTGCACGCGGTTATTGAATGATCGCGCGCCGGTCGTCTATGAGGACGGCCGGCAATCGCGCGATTTGATCTTCGTCGAAGACGTCGCCCGCGCCAACCTACTCGTGGCGACCGACGACCGGGCCGATGGCCGCGTTTTCAACGTCGGCGCCGGCAACGCCGTCGGCATCGACTCGCTCGCGCGCCTGCTCGCGGCGCGACTGGGGAAAGAGACAGAGCCGGAAATGCCGGGTACGTTTCGTCCGGGCGAGATGCGGGCGTTGATCTCAGATATCTCACGGATCGAGGACCTGGGCTTTCGGCCGATCGTGAGTTTGGCCGAAGGTATCGATCGGTATCTGGCATGGATTCGGTCGCAGGGGGACGTGCGCGACTACTTTCAGGCGGCCGAACAGGGCTTGAAACGCCGCCAGATCGTGAAACAGGCGTCGCCGGCCCGGCACGTCGGGAGCGCCGCGTGATGCGCCAATCTCGTGCCGCGACCGCTGCCATCGTCATCCCGGCCCTGAATGAAGAGGCGGCGATTGGCGGATTGGTGGAGGAAATCCTGGCGGTAGCGCGGCGGCCGGATTTGCCGGTCGCCGTCACCGGCATCTACGTTGTCGACAACGGCAGTACCGACGCGACGGCGGCGCGGGCGGCGGCTGCCGGCGCGACCGTCGTCCTCGAAACGCAACGAGGATATGGGCGGGCGTGCCTCAGCGGGGTGATGGCTGCCGACGCCGATCTGATCGTACTGATGGACGGCGACCGGAGCGATCAGCCGGCGGAACTGCCAGAGCTGCTGGCGCCGCTCGTGGCACGAGAGGCGGACCTGGTTGTCGGGTCGCGGGTGTTGGGACAAGCGGAACCCGGCTCGCTGACGCCGCAGCAACGGTTCGGCAACTGGGTCGCATCGCGGCTGCTGCGTCTGCTCTTCGGCGTGCGCGTGACCGACATTGGGCCATTTCGGGTGATTCGCCGCAATGACCTCCTCGCGCTGGGTATGCGGGAGATGACCTACGGTTGGTCGGTCGAGATGCTGGCTCGGGCGGCGCGGCAGGGCCTACGGGTGAGAGAAGTGCCGGTCTCGTACCGGAACCGGGCGGGCGGCGAGTCAAAGGTCAGCGGCAACGTGCGGGCGTCAGTGCGCGCCGGGTTTCGGATTCTTGCGACCATCTGGCGTTGTCGCCACGGCCCTCCCTCGCAATCCGCGCCCCACCCCCGTCATTTCGTGACTCTCCCCCGTCATGCCCCGCCGTCCCCCCGTCAT
>JBOGUE010000315.1:0-1939 GCA_050695955.1 Thermomicrobiales bacterium
TTCGCCGGGGGATGCTTCGATACCTCAGCATGACGACGGGGGCGAGCGACTCAGGATGACGGCGTGCAGACACGGTCATGCGGCAAGGCGGAGGACGGATGCGTACCGCGAATAGCGTGATAATGGCCGGCGATCTGGAGCGGATTGTGGCGCTCGCGGCAGACGTCGAGCGCTGGCCGGAAATCCTCCCCCACTACCGATGGGTGACGCTGCTGGAGGGGGGCGGTGACCGCAAAACGGTCGAGATGGCGGCGCGGCGGGGGCGGATTCCGGTCAAGTGGCGGGCGATCCAAGAGATCGAGCGCGACGGTCAATCGCCAGTCATTCGCTACCGCCACATCGGAGGGGTCACCAAGGGGATGGAGGTCGCGTGGACCTTCGAGCCAGGTCCCAATGTGGTCGGCGTTCGCATCGATCACGACTTCACGCCGCCGTGGCCGCTGGTCGGCGGCGTGATCGCGGAGCGCATCATCGGGCCGCACTTCGTGGCGGCGATTGCCGGCCAAACGCTTCAGACCATCAAGGCGATTGTCGAGAACCGTGACGAGCGATTTGATCCCGACGGCCAGTTACGGTCCCCATCGTGAAGCAGCGCGTCGCTATCACCGGTATCGGCGCGGTCACCCCGATTGGCGCCGGCGTCGAGGAGCTCTGGTCCGGCGTTCGGTGCGGCACGTCCGCCGTCCGCGCCATCCGGCGTTTCGATACGGCGCGGATCGCGAGCAAGGTCGCGGCAGAGATCGCTTTCGACCCGCTGTGCTTTATGTCGCCCAAGCGGGTGCGCCGGCTCGACCGTTTCTCGCAATTTGCGCTGGTGTGCGCGCAGATGGCGCTGGAAGACGCCGGCCTAACGGCGGCGGAGGCGGTCCAGGCGGGGGCCGGCATCTACATCGGATCTGCCCTGGGCGGCGTCGCCTTCGCTGAAGAGCAGCACGAGTGCTACGTCCGCCACGGCCCGCGGCACGTCAATCCGCTCCTGGCGCTCTCAGTCTTCGGCGGGGCGGCCTCTTCCAACGTGACGATCGAACTTGGTTTGACCGGACCGTCGCTGGCCTACGGCAACTCGTGCGCCGCCGGCCTGATTGCGATCGGTGAGGCCGCGCGCCTGATCGAGGACGGACGGGCGCCGGTCATGCTGGCCGGTGGGGCAGAGGCGCCGCTGGCCCCGCTCACCGTGGGCGCCTTTTCGATGATTCGGGTGCTCAGCACTCGCAACGACGACCCGGAGACCTCCAGCCGGCCCTTCGACCGCGGTCGCGACGGCTTCGTCATCGCCGAGGGCGGCACGGTGCTGGTGTTGGAGTCGTTCGACCATGCCAAGGCGCGGGGCGCGCGGATCTATGCCGAGCTGGCCGGCTACGGCACGACGAGCGATGCCCATCACATGACGGTGCCGCACCCGGACGGCATCCACGCCGCCCGCGCCATGAGTGACGCCATCGCCGGGGCCGGTCTCTTGCCTGAAGCAATCGATTACGTCAATGCGCACGGCTCCTCGACCGTGCTCAACGACGCGACCGAATGCCGCGCCATTCGCCTCGCGCTGGAGGCGCACGCCGAGCGGGTCGCGGTGAGCGGCACGAAGGGATTGCACGGCCACGCGCTGGGCGCCACCGGCGCGATGGAGACCGCGATTTGCGCCCTCGCCTTGCAACGCGGGCACCTCCCCGGCACGGCCAATCTGATCGATCTCGATCCCGCGTGCGACCTCGACGTGATCCCGCCGGGCGGGCGCGACCGGCGAGTATCGGCGTTGCTGTGCAATGCGTTCGGTTTCGGTGGGGTCAACGCAAGTGTGGCGATGAAGGCCGTCTGAGCGTTCGGCGATCAGCTATCAGCTTTCAGCCGTCATCAACTCCCCGCGGAGCCGCCGCCCCTCGCTGTCATGCTGAGGCATCGAAGCATCCCCGCGCGCAGCGCGGCAGCGGCACGACGGACC
>JBOGUE010000316.1:0-12598 GCA_050695955.1 Thermomicrobiales bacterium
GGCCGACACCGAGCGCCATCTCGTCCGTCCAACAGAGCGCGTGTGGGGCGAGGATGACGCTGTCCAGGGCCAAGATCGGGTCGGCAGGGTCGACCGGCTCGTGCTCGAAAACGTCAAGGGCCGCGCCGCGGATGCGCCGCGCCCGCAGCGCCTCGGTCAACGCCACCTGGTGGACAATCGGGCCACGCGCCATGCTGACGAGGAACGCGGTCGGTTTCATCAGCCCAATCCGCTCGGAGTTCAGCAGGTGATAC
Organism: Thermomicrobiales bacterium; assembly: GCA_050695955.1. Lineage (GTDB taxonomy): Bacteria > Chloroflexota > Chloroflexia > Thermomicrobiales > UBA6265 > JBOGUF01. The sequence goes on from JBOGUE010000316.1 coordinate 255, forward strand.
GTCTCTGGGGTCAAGTTGCATAGGGTGACGACGACGTCCGACTCGCGAAGCAGTGGTTCCAACCCGACGAGCTCGACACCGAGCGCGGACGCCTGCTCCGCCGCCACATAGGGATCGAAGGCAATCCGCCGCACCTCGAACGGTTCGAGCAGGCGGGCGACCTCGCGGCCGATGTTCCCAAATCCAATCAGCCCGACTATCTTGCCCGTCAGCCCATACCCCATGAAATCGAGCTTCTCCCCCCAACCGCCTGAGCGGGTGAGGCGATCCTTGTCGAAGAGGCGGTGGCTGAGGGCGAGGATGAAGGTCAGCGTGGCACACGCCATCGGCCGGCGAACACCGTCCGGTGTGTTCGTCACCACGACCCCATGGCGTGTGCAGGCCTCGACGTCGATATTGTCGTAGCCGACGCCGAAGCGGGCGACAACGGCTAAGCGATCGGCATTGGCCAAGGTCTCCTCGGTGACGCGCGGGCCGAGCACGCCGAGGGCGTCATACCCCTGAACATGTTCGGCGGTCAGCTCCCGCGGGTTCTCGACCAGGAACTCCCATGCGACGCCGGGCGCCTCGTCGAGCAGCCCGAGGCCGATCTCGCCCCACCCGACCTCGCCGGTCGGCTTCAGAAAGTCGCGGGTCATCCCGACCCGGAAACGGTCTTCCATGATGCTCCTTACCGTACCGAGATGCCGCCGTCGACGTGGAAATGCGCGCCGGTGGCGAACGCCGACTCGTCAGAGGCGAGGAAGACGGCAATCCCGGCCATGTCTTCAGGCGTGCCGATGCGCCCGATCGGATGCAGGCTCTCCAGATGGGCGCGTTGTTCCAGATCGTCGACCAAAACGCGGGTCAGCGCGGTCGCGATCGTGCCGGGCACGATGCCGTTGACCCGGATGCCATGCGGCGCCAGGTCGGCCGCCATCACGCGGGTCAGCGCCATCACTCCTGCTTTCGACGTGGCGTAGGCATGCCAACCGGCGCCGCACATGGTGAGCCCGGTCGGCGACCCGCAGTTGATGACCGAGCCGCTCCGCCCGCCCTCGATCATGAGGCGAACGCCGTACTTGCAACAGAGAAAGACGCCGCGCAGATTCACCGCGTGCGTACGGTCCCAGACCGATGCGTCGAGCTCGTGGACCGGCGCGTCTTCGCCGATCAACTGCACGGCGGCGCAGGTATAGAGGACGTCGAGCCGGCCGTGGCGGCGACGGACCTCCTCAAAGGCGACCTCGACGCTGCGCTCGTCGGTCACGTCACAGGCGAGCGGGAAGGCGGCTTGCCTCAGCTCGGCCGCCGCCTCGCGCAGCGGGCCCTCGTTCCGGTCGAGCATCCCGACCGTCGCGCCCTCCGCGACGAAGGCGCGGGAGGCGGCGCGGGCAATCCCGCTCGCGGCGCCGGTGACGACGCAGACCTTCCCGTCGAGACGACCCACCCTACCCTCCATGCCCGTTGGCATCGAACGGTTCGATCTCGGTCAACTCTGCGATGATGCCGCTCGGTCCGACCGGCAAGAATGCACACCGGCGACCTCGCCCACCGAGATCGACGCGCACGTCCGCACCGGGGGCAAGGTGAGCGACCGCGGCGTCGATGTCGTCCACCGCGAAACAGACGTGGTGCAACCCCTCGCCCCGGCTGCTGAGGAACTCAAGCATCGGGGCGTTCGTGATCGGCTGGACAAGCTGGATGAGCGTATTGCCGGCGTCGAGGTAAATGAGCCGGACGCCGGCGTCCGGCACGCACTCCTCGCTGGCCACGGTCAAGCCGAGGGTGCCGACGTAGTACGGCAGCGCCTGATCGATGTCCCGCACGATGAAACCGACGTGGTCCAGGTGGTCGAGCATCCGAGCCGAGAGCCTTTCCACGAAGGTGGATTGCGACGCCGTCGCTTCCAACGCCGCTGGAGCCCCGTGAAAAATTGGTTGACTGGTTGACCGATTCGCCCCATCCTAGCCCCGGCGATTCGCGATGTCAATCCCCGTCCGTCGTAGGGCACCCCCTGGTCAGCCACAAGAACAAGCAACGCGTCCTCCCAGCCTTCCGGCGTCGAGAAGGACCGCGCGCCCGCCCCCGGACAGGCGTCGATGGCGCTTCGCTCGCCGCTCCGCGGATCGACCCAGGTCGCCCGAATCTCGCCGGCTGCCCTGATCCTATCCATCGCGAGCACGACCGTCGCCGGGTTTGGCAAGTACGCGATAACGACGTCGCCGGATCGCAACGCGACGTTCAATGTTCCGCCGTCCCCCGACTCATCGACGAGGATCGACTGATCGGGCACAAGGTTCCACCACTCCACGTCCTCGAAGAACTGCCGGAGGACGCTCAGCGAGGCGGCACCGAGGGAGTCCAACGCCGAGCGCCAATCCTGTATGGCTTCGGGCTTGTAGGTGCCGAAGTTCCAGACGTTCGTGTTGCCGTAGGTGTGGAAGCCGCCGGCAAAGTAGGACCAGTACGCCTGCTTCCGGATCACGTGGGCGTTGATCGGCCTCGTGGGGTACTGGGGACCATCCTCGTAGGCGGCCTCGGCCAACACGACCGGTTTCGGCGGCGTCAGCCCGTAGTCTGCCGTGACCATGGAGGAGATCTTGTCGTAGGCGCTCCAGGTCTGGATCATGTTGACGTCGAGCCAGGCCGCGCCGTGGAACCACGCGGAGGACGAGTTTCCCCCGGCGATGTGGTAGGCCATCAGCGTCCGGTCGTAGTCCTCGGCGCCGGCCACGGCCTCGGTTATCCCCTTGGCGACGCGCTGCCAGACCTCGCGGTGCTCCTCGTGCACGGGGACGTGGTCGCCCCGAGGACCCAGACGATGTTGTCCTGGGCGCGGTAGCGCTCTCCCAGGAACTCCCCATACGCACGCGCGCTTTCGACCGTGAGGTACTTGTAACCGTCGCCGCGAGACCCGACAAACATCGGCAAGAGCGCGAGCGTGAGGCCCATGGCCCCGGCCGAGTCGACGACGGAGTCGACGTGGTCCCAGTAGCCGTATCCGTCCGTGCCGGCGGGGTCGCTCTTAGGTGTGAGATTCGGTCGAGCCGGGTCGCCGTCGACGAAGGCGAGCTCGCCGTAGGCGTTGGATAGGAGCGTCCCGGCGACCCGCTCTTCACTCATCACCAGGGCAGCCTGGATGACGCTGAACCCCTGGCGCGCGCGTGCTCGGAGGTAGAGCTCCGCTTCCTCCCGAGTCGTCGCTTGAAAGAGCATCCAGGCCGTATCACCCAGCCAGAAAAACGGCTTGCCACTCGCGTCGAGCAGGTATCGATTCGTCGGTGCGACGGTTATCTGTCGCTGAGGCACGGCGTCAGCTCCCGATGCGGTCACGGCTACTCCTCCGCGTGATGCTCACTGATTTCCGAGGTCACGATCAGCACCCAATCGTCCTGCGTCGGCGGCAGCGGCGCGGTCCACTTGAGATTCCGATCCACCTCGACCGGACCGACCGGCTGCTCGGCGCCAGTGCGTGGGTCGAACCAACGCGCCCGCCACGCGCCCGGCTCGATGCCCTTGAGAATGAGGCGGCCGCCGCCGGTCGGCTGATAGGCGATCCAGAGCTGACCCAGCACGACCGCGCAGACCGGCCGGGCGACGTCGCGGGCGGCCGACGGGTCCAGTTGGACCCGCTCCGGCGCCGGCTGCAGCTGCCACCAGGGGAGCGTCTGCACGAGCTTTGCACCGAGCCCGCACTGCCGCGCGCCGTCGTGGTCGAGTGCGGTGGTCCAGACCGGGCCGATCTGCGGTCCGGCGAAATGCTCCTCGCTGTCGCCGGGGCGCTTCCAGTTCCAGATGCCCTGTGAGCCGTAGGTGTGGCCCATCGTCGCGCCCGAGAGCAGGCTGACCCAGAAGGCGTACCGGGCATCGTACGGGCTGAAGATCGGGCCGTATTGGCCCTGCACATCCGTCGCCGGGTGCGCCTCGTACCACGGCTCGCCGTTGACGACCGGCTTGGGCGGCGCCGGGAGAGCGTCGACGGCGGGCGTCTGTTCGGACGAGGGTTCGCCGTTGAGCACTGGCTTCAGCGCGGACAGCCGGTTGTACAACTGCGGCAGATCCCGGATATCCACCGCCGAGGCGCGACGGTGGCCGGTTTGGAGCATGTGAAAGTCGTGCCATCCGGATTGGTGAAACAGCGCGTACCAGTTCGCCGTGGGCGAGAGATGAATCGTCGTGGCGTGGGCGTAGGGATCGCACTCCTCGATGGCCGCGCCGACCGTTTCCCACGTCTCGTAGTCGGAGACGTACAGGGCATCGCCGGAGAGGCTCCAGACCGCGGGGAATGCGCCCAGCCGCGTCACCGCGTAGCGGGCGAATTGCACCGCTTGCTCAGTCGTGAAACGGGCGGCCGGTAACGTGGGGCGATCACCGCCCCAAATCAGCGCCCACATCACGACCAATCCGCGCTCGGCGGCCATCGCGCAGAACCGGTCCAAGCGGCGGAAGTAGGCCGGGTTCGGATGCGTGAGGTCGTCGCCACCTCGGACGGCGCTCAGTTTTGCGTCGAGTTGCCGCAAGAGACGTTGGCCCGGTTGTGCCTAGGAGCGTTCGATACCGACGATCTGCTGGCGCGTCTGCCCACGGCGCCGCAAGCGGAGGCGGTGGCCCTCGTGAAGGTGCTGTTTCCCAGACGCTTTCCTCATGTCTATCCGGTGGATCGTTGTTGAGGAACATGGGTGTCGATGAGCCGCTGGCGCGGACACAGCGCCGCGGTCGGCGATCGAGGAAGCGGTCGGCAACTACACAATCAGACAACCGCCGCCACGCGCAGCAGCGTCGCATTTCACCTTAGCGGGTGCGTAACTTCGCCACCAACCAGGTGTGCCAGCGGATGCGGCCGCACGTCCGTGGGGCTGCAATACCGAAACGCCGAATGCTCCGTGCGACCTCGATGTCGGCACGTCGTGGCGCGAGCCAGCCGCGCGCCCCAAGGACGACATGACGGGGTTTTCAAACAGGCCCTAACCCTCGCTTGAAGCTCAGTGTCTCGACAACGCTCAGATGCGGCACGCGGATTTCCATCTCCCCGGGCCAGCCCAACGTGCATGTCACGCTCTCATCGCTGCCGACCGCATCCGATCGGCACCGAGCGGAGCCTGCTCGCAAGTGCGAAGGGGTTGACAGGGGAGAATCCCGTGGTACCGTGGCGTATACAGTGTATGCAAAGCATGCGGCGGGCATACCAGCGACGGATTCCCATCTTCGCATCCAGTGACGATGGTGCGACAGACGGCTTCGATGCGAATGGCGGAATCAGCGCTGGGGCGCACAGAGAGCGTGAAGGGCTTGTGCGGCGGCGCGTTTGGCGCTGAGCGGGGGTTGAGCGATGGGCATCACGATCGGGATGGTCGGAGCCGGTGTCTTCGCCCAATCCTTCATCCCGTTGTTCCAAGCGCATCCACTCGTGGACGACTTCGTCCTCTGCGACCTCGACGCGGTGAAACTGCAAGCGGTCGCCGCGAAGTTTGGCATCAGCCGGACCTACCCCTCACTCGATGCCGTCTGCGAGAGCGACGTCAACGCCGTGGCGATCATGACCCAGAACTGGCTCCACGGGCCCCAATCCGTCCAGGCCCTGCAAGCGGGCAAGCATGTCTACTCGGCGGTCCCGACGGGCATCACCGTCGAGGAGATCGCGACGTTGGTGCGGACGGTCGAATCGACCGGACGCGTCTACATGCTCGGTGAGACCAGCTACTATTACCCGGCCGTCATCCACTGCCGCCAACGCCATGCAGCTGGCGATTTCGGCGCCATCGTATACAGCGAAGCCGAGTATTACCACGATTGGGATCACGGCCTGTATGACGTGATGAAGTGGCGCGGTGGCGAGCGCTGGCGCGCGGTGGCGGGGCATCCTCCCATGCACTATCCCACCCACTCGACGAGCCAGATCATCTCCGTCACTGGCGCCCACATGACACACGTCTCCTGCCAAGGCTTCGTCGATCAGGCCGATGACGGCATTTATGGCCACGATATCAACCGCTGGGGAAACAGCTTCAGCAACGAAACCGCGTTGTTCACGATGTCGGACGGCAGCTGCTGTCGTATCAACGAGTTCCGGCGGATCGGCCATCCGGGCGCGGTCCGCATGTCGCTGTTCGGCACGGCGGCCAGCTTCGAGGCGAACCGTGCCGGCTCGATGTGGCTGACGAAGCATGCCGGGGATGCGTTGCGGCTTGATGACGAACTCGCCGCGACCGGCGTGGACACGGCTCATGGTGTCTACCACAAGATGTCGCGGGTCCATCCCGTCTCGCGGCTGCCGCGGGAGTTTGCCGGACTCCCCAACGGGCATCATGGCTCGCACCAGTTCCTGGTCGATGACTTCGTCACGGCCTGCGTCGGCGGGACGACGCCCGCGAACAACGTCTGGATGGCCGCGCGCTACGCGCTACCGGGAATCGTTGCCCACGAGTCGGCCGTGCGCGGCGGAGAGCGGCTGGCCGTGCCCGATCTCGGCGCTCCTCCGGCAGCGTGACGTGCGCGATCGCGCATTAGGGGCAGGATTGACATGGCAATCGGCGCGGGTATTGCGAGCGACTCGACAAACACCGTCAAGGACCGCTACAGCGCGGTAGGCGAGCGATTCACCAAGGATCGCGCCCTGATGCGTTCCCGGGAAATCGCCTACGAGGCGGTGAAGGACGCGATTCTCCACGGCATTCTCGAACCGCGGGAGCGTCTGATCGAAGAGCGTCTCGGCGACGCATTGGGGTTGAGCCGCACCCCGGTCCGCGAGGCCCTGGCGATCCTTGAGCACGAAGGACTCATCGAATCAGTCCCGTATAAGGGCCTCATGGTCAAGCGCATCACCGTCGAGGAGTTCCTGCGCATGTACGAGGCGCACGGCGTGATCGAGCCGGCGCTGGCCCAAGCGGCGGTCCACAATGTGACCGCGGTCGATCTGCGGGTCATGGAGGCGTTTCTCGACGAAGCCGAGCAGGCGATCCCCGACGACGTCACCGGGCACCTGGCGGCCTGTCGCGCATTTCTGCGCCGGCTGGGCGAATGCGCCGGCAATCCCTATCTCACAAGGATCTTGATCAGCATCGAAGAGCGCTCCGATGTCTACCTGATTCACACCCAGCACCGCCTGCCGCCTGAGCGAATGCTGGCGGCGGTGGGGGATCGCCGCGCCATCCTCGAGGCGGTCCGCGGAGGCGACCCCGCGGCTGCCGCGCTGGCCGCGCGTGCACACGCCGAGGCGGTCCGGGTCCGCTGGCGCGATCTGTACGTCGAAGACGGAAGCTAATCGTCGGGATCCACCATTGGCAGGGAGGGCAGGGGCATGTCGTCGACGTCCGCATCCGCCGGAGCGAACCTCACCGTGCTCGATTCAATGGACTGGCGCGCAATCCCAGACCGGGTCGATTCGCTCCATCCCGTGACCATCACCGGGCGGTATCGACACGCTCGGCGCTGTATCGATCCGCCCGCGCTCGACCTCTGTCCAGTGCCGAACGCGGCGCGGTACGAGGTGCTTGTGACGTCGCTCGACGCACCGTCGGCGGTCCATCGGCTGCACGTCCCTGAACCGCGCGTCGATCTCGCCCCGGTCTGGGCGCGGCTGCCATTTGGCCGGCTCCAAATCGTAGCGCGCGTGGGACAGTCAGGAGCGGCTGATCGGCATCGGACCACTGACGAGCTTGATCCGCTCACCAGACTGGGACGGCCTCTCACCCGCGCCGCTCGACTATCGTGCGGCGGGCCGGCGCGTCATTGACTACCTCGTCGGTCGCGTGCCGGCGGCGCCCGCCCACCCCGACATGCCGGCCTACATGTGGCACGCCGCATTTGTGCCTGCCAGCGACACTCCAGCCATCCAATTGCAGTTTCCCGCGCTCAGTTACCCCAGCATCATCGGTCTCTTCGTCACGGGCGCCGCCAGTGACGACGTGCGCGCCGCCGAGTTGCTGACGCGCTCCCGCCAGCTTGCCGACTTCCTGATCGACCACCCCGCAATGACTGCCGGTCCGCTGTCCGGCGCCCCCCGCTCGACCATGAACCAGGAGAGAGCGGGCGGGCTGTTCGAGGAGGACCGGATCACGCTCGTCCGGCTGGGTTGGACCGGCCGCGCGATGCTGCCGCTGGCGGAGGCCACCGGCGATCCGCGCTACGCCGCCTACGCAGAGCGACTTGGACAGATCCTCCTCGACACGCAACAGCCCGACGGGTCGTGGCCCTACCGGGTACGTCTCTCCGACGGCACGGTTTTGGAGCCATACACGGCGGCCGCCGTCATGGCGCTGCTGCTGCTGGAGCGCCTCGCCGCGGACGATCCGGACGGCCCGCATGCGGCGGCGCTCGAACGTGGTCTGGTGTGGACGCTGGCAAACCCGGTGCGGACCGGTTTGTGGCAACAGATGTACGAGGACGTGCCGTCGCTGGAGCCATACGCCAATCTCGAGCAGTGGGCGGCGCTCGAAACGGCCATGCTGCTCTTGCGCCGGCAGGCTCCCGACGCCGGCGACTTGGCACGTGCCCTGGTGCGCTACGTCGAGGACCAATTCGTCGTCTTCGGCGACGATCCCATCTTCTCCACCCCCTACCTGCCCTTCACGCCGGCCGTCCTCGAGCAGTACCGCTGCTACTGGCCGATGGACTTCCACACGGCCAACTATGCGCGCGCCGCGCTGGCTCTTTATCAGGCGACCGGCGAGATCGACTGGGCGCGCAAGGCGATCGCCGCGGCCAACACCATCGTCCGCTGCCAGGGCCCCGATGGGCGCTTGTCGACGCTGGTGCCCGATCGCCGTCTCGGTGTGACACCCCCGTTCTCGGACTGGTTCAACTGCATGGCCCACGCGGCGGACATCCTGCTGCGAATTGGACCGACACTGACCGCGATCGCCAGAGAGGAGGGAGGAGGCGACGACCAGGTGGCTTCGATTGCGGCAACGACGACGGATCCGTCGCGTACGAAAGGAGCATGAGGATGACTAGGTCGTGGAACCGGCGCACCTTGCTCAAGACGGCGGCAGGTTCTTCCGCGGGAGCGCTGCTGGGCGCCCATCACCTCGATGCACCAGGTGTACTGGCGCAGGACCCTACTCCCACCCCGGCCCCGACGCCGACACCAGTCTCGCTGGGTGAAGGCGACATCTCGATCACGATGTGGGTGCAGGATTTTGGACCCTCGATCGAGTTCTTCCAGAAGGCCGCCGAGACCTACATTGCCCGAGAGCCAAACGTCAGCGTCACCGTCCAGGCGATCTCCTATAACGACCTGCTGGCAAAGGTGCTGCCCTCGGTGGCGGCCGGCAACGAGGCGGAGATCATCATGGGCTACACCGACTGGTACGTGGCCACCGACATCACGCGCCTCTTCCTGTCGATCGACGAGTACGTGGGCGGCAAGGCGGAACTGGAAAAGAGTCTCTTCCCCAGCACGCTGACCACCCTCACCATGCCCGAAGACAAGGTCTATTACATCCCGTTCGCGGCCGGCATTCGGGCCGCGGCGACCACGGTCAACGTCAAACAGTGCCAGGAGGCAGGTATCGATTACACGGCATTCGCCAGCTGGGACGATCTGGTCGCCGCCGGTCGAGAACTGACCGTCACGGAGGGCGGCAAGATCACCCGCGCCGGCCTGTCGCCGGTCACCGCGCAACTCTCGCTGGTCAAAACCTTTATCTGGCAGATGGGCGGCGAGTTCTACGATGCCGAGTCGGGGAAGTGGACATTCTCCACGCCCGAGGGCGAGGCGGCCGCGCAACGCCTCTACGACCTCTTCTGGGACGAATCGCCGACCAGCAGTTACGACCTGATCTCGATCGCCGACGAGTACACCAGCTTCGAGCAAGGCCGCGTCTCGATGCATCTCAATGGCGCCTGGACGGTCGGCGTGCATGAGGCGGTGGTGCCCGAGCTCGACGCCGATGCGATTCCGACGCCAAAGCTCGCCGAAGCCCAGACCGACGTCGTCTATCCCGAGCACATGGCCGTGGCGACGCTGTCGCGCCGGCTGGGCGACGACGAGGAGAAGCGGCAGCATGCCGTCGGCATCGTCCAGGAGATGTTCAAGCCCGACGCGCTGCTGGGACAGACCCACACCTACTCCGGCACACTCTGCAGCAAGGAGCTCTACGCCGATCCGCGCGTGTTGGAGACCAAATACGGTCCGGTCTCCAAGCGCATCGCCGAAGCGACCTGGCCGCGGACGCGATACCCCCGCAACCACGTCGCCAACCCGGCCCCGGCGCAAACCGAGCTCGACCGCGGGCTGCGCAAGGAGATTTCGATCACCGAGGCGCTGGCCAACATCGACGAGTATCTCAACGACCAAGAGGAGCAGGCCCGCGAGCGCATCGGGGGGTAATGCCTAAAGGACGACCCGTCGATTGTAAGGGCGGACACATGAGTCCGCCCTTACCGAACGACGGCTGACGCCTGGGGGTAGGCATGTCGAAGGAACAGGCCATGACCGCCACCGCGACGCGGGCCTATCACGTCCCGCGCGCAAGGCCAAGGCCGTGGCGCAACGTGTCCGGGCTGGGCGTGATCACGGCGATCTTCCTGCTTGTCTATTACGCCGTGATCTTTGTGGTTCCCTTCGGACGGGCGATCTGGCTGTCGTTCCAGAATTGGGACTTCATCGTCGATCCGGTTTACGTCGGCACGCGCAACTACCGGCGCGCTCTCGAGGACGACTACTTCTGGCAAGCCCTCAAAGTTACGGTGACCTTCGCGGTCGTCGAGATCACGGTCGCGCTCGTGTTGGCCTTTTTCGTGGCCCTCGGCATCAGCCAGTTGGGCAGCCGCCTGCAGCGCTTTTACCTCGGGCTCTTTTACCTCCCGGTCGTCGTGCCCGGCATCGTTTCGATCCTGCTCTGGCGCTGGCTCTATTTGCCGACCGGTGGCGCGATCAACACCGTGTTGAGCCGGCTGGGTCTGCCCGAGCAGCCGTTCCTGAACAGCACCGACCAGGCCCTCTGGTGCGTCATCGTGCTGGTGATCTGGGCCAACCTCGGCGGCGTGGCGATCATCACTTTTGCCGGGATCAACGAGATCCCGATCGATCTCCTCGAATCGGCGCGGCTGGACGGCGCGGCGCTCTGGCAGCAAACGCGGGACGTGATTCTCCCCTTGCTCCGTCCGGTTCTCTTCTATCAGGTGGTCGTCAGCGTCATCGGCACCGTCCAAATGTTCGAGCAGTTTTACCTCCTCAACGGGCCAGGATTCAGCACCCGCACGCTGGCGGTCTACACCTACGAGCTCGGCTTCCGCACGCTCAACCTGGGATACGGCGCGGCCGTGTCGATCTTCATCTTTCTCCTGCTGTTGGTCGCCACGGTCATCCAGTTTCGCCGCTACCTGAAGACGCAGGGGATATGAGGCGGCGAGGCGGCGAGGAGATACGTGACATGATGTGGGTCGGTGGGATGCGATCGGGAGCAATTCGCCGCTGGTGGATCTCGGGCCGCTGGGTGCAAACGCTGATCGCCGTGCTGCTCGGCCTCTTCGCGCTCGTGATGGTCTACCCGTTCCTCTGGCTCATCTTCTCGTCGTTCAAGACGAGCGGGGATATCCTCAGTGTTCCCGTCAAGCTTTGGCCGCGGGACTGGACGTTGAGCGCCTTCGAGCTCGTCTGGTCGGAGTCCAATCTGCCGCGCGCGTATGTCAATAGCCTGGGCGTCAGCGCGGCGATCGTCGCTACCGTCCTCTTCACCTCGTCCCTCGGCGGCTACGTCTTCGCCCGCTTGCAGTTCCCCGGCCGCCAACTCCTCTTCTACTTCATCCTCGCCACGACGATGGTCCCCTTCGTGACGCTGCTGATCCCGCTTTACTTGGTCATGCTCGATCTCCACCTCCTGAACAGTTATACGGCGCTCTGGCTGCCGGCCGGCGTCTCCTCCTTTGGGATCTTTCTGTGCCGCCAGTTCATCGTCGGCATTCCGCAGGACCTCTACGACGCGGCGAAACTGGACGGCGCCAGCGACTTCGCGATCTATCACCAGATCATCCTGCCGCTGATCCGCTCGGTCCTCTCCGCCCTGGCGATCTTCTCCTTCCTCGGTTCGTTCAACTCGTACCTCTGGCCGCTGGTCGTGCTGAACGACGAGCAGCTCTACACCTTGCCGCTGATCCTGGTCCAGATCTCGACCACCATGGGCGGCACCAACTACCAGGGCGTGATGGCGGGCTCGCTGCTGGCCTCGATCCCGACGATCCTGGTCTACCTGATCTTCCAGCGCAATTTCGTGCGCGGCATCGCGCTCTCGGGCATCAAAGGATGAAGGAACAACCCATGATTCGATTCGGGGTGATCGGGCTGCGTCGTGGGGAGAGTTTCGTCAAGGTTTGCCGGGCGGTCGGCGGCGCCACGGTGACGGCGATCTACGACGTCGATC
>JBOGUE010000317.1:0-2515 GCA_050695955.1 Thermomicrobiales bacterium
CCCGAGTACGATGGCAACGGCGTTGGAATTGCCGACGCCGTTCGCATTCGGGCGCGGGCGGACACATCGGTCCGCTCCTACGCAATCTGCTGCGACATCTGCGCTCACGCCTTCCGCCTTCCGCCTCGTCTACACGCCGATATTCAGATCGACTCGCTGCTCGGCGACCTGCGCCAAGGCGTCAGTCGAAGCCAGCAGGTAGAGCTGATACAGTCCAGGGAAGAAGTTCGCGGTCACCGATTGGTCGATATTCACCGTAAACACGCCGCCATCACCACCCTCGGCAGGTCCAGAGACAACCACCTGCCCGGCTGCCGCGTCTACCAGGGTGTACTGCAATGACAATGCGCCGGGACCGGTCACCGTCACGTCGAACGTGATCGGCTGGCCAAGGCCGACCTGTGGCTCCGATATCGGCTCGATGGCAAAGGCGGGGGGCGTTCCGAAACGGAAGTCCTGCGCCGTGAACGGGTAACTCGGTTCGCGGAATGCCTGGAGCTCCGCGAATTGCGACGGCGGGTCATAGCGGCTCAACACGAACGGACCGCTGCTGATGACGAGCAGGTTCCGCTCCTTGAACCAGGCATCGCAGGCGTCATAGCGGGCGTTCGCCGTCTCCTCGGTAACCAGCGACCGACCCCCGATTTCGAAGACGCCCGCTGGTATCAACCCTCGTCGCTTGAACTCGGTCACCGAACGCAACACCAACCGGGCGTCGCTCTCCGTCACGAGGCTGATCCAAGGGACGCTGAAGCGAGCGGCGGTGGTGTCCGAGTACGCGCCCCGCCGTTTCTCGTACACCACGTCGTCCATCGCCGCCAGGAGTTCCCACGGCGTGCCGAGTCCGGCCGGCGTCGCGTACGACGCCATGTAGCTCTCCTCGAAGTGCCAGTAATTAACGTAGACCTCGATGTTGTTGTCATCGACGATTCGGTAGCCCACGTACGTTTCGAGGAGCGGACGCGAGGTGATGCCCAGCGCCGTCTCGATCTGGATCTTCGCCTCGTCGTATGCGATCTCGTACCCCTGCGCGATCGAGTAGACGACGTCGGCCATCTCGATCTTCGGGCCATGGTGCCAGGTCGACTGGAAATATCGCGAGTAGTCGAACGCGACCTTCGTCACCGCGGTCGTGCCCGCCGCGACCGGCGCCCACGCATCCCGCGCGGCGTCCCAGATCACCGCGTCCTCCGGCACCGGCAGCGTCCCGTCCGGTCCGGCCGTCTCCACCGTGTAGCTCGCCCGGAACGCCTGCGGCAACCCGGTGAACGGATGGTTGATCAGCGGTGGATCGACCATGTTGCGGTAGATGTCGGTGCTGTAGACGTCGCCGAAGCCGCCGACCGGATTCCAGGTCGTACGTTCGGTCCAGACCCACAAGTGCCCGGCCCGAATGTCGGTCCGGCCGGGGATGGTCGCGCCGCGCATGGCGAACAGATTCTTCGGTCCGCTGACCAGGTCTTCGGTCAACTCCTGCACGTCGGTGCGGACTGGGAAGCTTTGCAGCGCGGTCACCAGCCAGACCCGAACCGACTCTTGCAGACCAATTTCGGTCATCCGGCGGAAGAGGTCGTCGCGCTCCTCTCGGCTCTTGAACGCGCCGCGGAAGAGCGTTTGGCCGAGTGTATCGAGTTCCTCATTCTGATACTGCCAGTAGCCGACTTCCTGCCACCCCGGCATGTTGCCCAGCCATGGCGCGTTGAACTGGTTGATTCCGCCGTCGTCGTATCGCACCGGGGCAGACCGTCCCCAGCCCTCGGTGTAGATGTGCCACTGAAAGGCGACAGGGTCGCTGGCGTAAACGGCCAGGGTCGCCGGCCCGAACTGCTGATAGAGCGGTTGCGTCTGGAAGCCCGCCTGTTCGAGGGAAGCTCGAATGAGGTCGCCGATGTCGCGCCGCTCATCTTCAACGCGGACAATGATCTTGACGACGATCGGTTGGCCGTTGAACGTCCACACGTTGTTGGCAAGCTGCGCCCCCGCCGCCGTCATCGCATCGCTGATCTGTTGCCTGGCGAACTCCGGGTCGTTCCTGATGGCGGACGCACTGATGATTGGGAAGATTGTCAATTGGTCGTAGTCGAGCGGGCTGGTGCTGGTCAGCATCGGTAGGGCACGACCCTGGTAGATGTCGTTGGCGATGAAGTTACGATCGACCAGAATCTGCATTGCTTGCCGCACTTCGACAATCGAGAAGGGATTGAGCTGCCCCTCGGGCGCCGGCGCCGGATTGAGGATCAGCGAGAGGGTCGAGGCCGGCGCCTCCACCAACCGCACATCCTGGTTGCCTTGGAGACTCTGTGCCCCCGCCGTCTTCAGGCCAAAGAGATAGACGTCCATGTCGCCGTTCTGGATGTTGAGCGGCGCCTGGTCGACGTTGAACGAGGAGAAGGTCAGCGTATCGGCCGCCGGTCCCGGCGGCGCGTCCTGCAAGGCCGGCCGGGCTAGCACCGCCTCTGGATGGGCAGCCATGGCGCCTAGTGCCGGCGCCGCAATGCCCAGTGCGGCCGCCCGC
>JBOGUE010000318.1:0-7453 GCA_050695955.1 Thermomicrobiales bacterium
GGCCGCGACAACGCCGCGAACCGGTCGAGGATCGCCGCCCCCTCCTCGCCGCACGCCAGGCGTGGCCGCCCGCGGCGACGCGGCCCGTCGTCCAGCCCCAACGTCACCGGCACGATCTCGATCTCAGCCAAGCGACCCTCCGCGTACCTGAGCACCGGCATGATCGTCTCCCAGAACCGCCGGTCCGATGGAAACCCCCTCGCGTCGTCCTCGTTGCGATTGCGGAACATCAGACTCGGCGGCAGCGCCGGATCGGTGCGGAAGCGATCGTAGCTGTCGCGCGGGAGCCGCTCGACGAACTCGTTCTGCCCGACGAAGTTGCCCAGGCTATAGAAAATCGGCCGCCCCTGGTGCATCTCCATCCCTCGCAACAGGTGTGGCCCATGCCCGACGACCACATCCGCCCCCAGCTCGATCATCCGGTGCGCGAACGGCTGCAGAAACGGAGCGGGGTCTTCCTTCGAAGCGCCTTCCTCATGCGCGTGAATGCTGACGACAACCAGGTCGGCCCGGTTCCGGGCATCAGCCACCCAGGCGCTGATGCCGTCGAGGTCGGCCGCCTTCGGCGTTTGGCGGACTGCCGGCCGCGTCGCGGCGCGGAAGTTGGTGTCGAGGAACGGAAAAACCTCCGGCTCATCCGGTGGGAAGGCAAAGCCGAGATGAATCCGCGAGAGCCGTTGCTGCTCCAATCCAAGTTGCTCCGCGATCGTCTGCAACGTCGTCAGGTGATCGGCCGTCACCTCGTAGACGGTATCGAACCGCAGGGGGTTGAGACCGGGCCGCCCTAGTAGTCCGGCCAGCGGCTCCGCTGCCTCCTGTCCCGTGGCGAAGGTGGAGCAGGCCGAAAGCAGCGCCACACTCCCCGCGGGCGTATCGAGATAGGCAGGCCGGCGGGCGTCGGTCAAGGTCCGCCCGACCCCGGCGTAGACGATGCCGCGCTCGTCCAGGCGCTCGATCGTCGCCAGCAGCCCTTCGATGCTGTAGTCCAGCGCGTGGTTCGTGGCACAGGCGAAGAGAGCGAAGCCGGCGTCGCGCAGGTCATCAAGCACCCCGGCCCGCGCTGCCAGGTGCGACCCGCCCGATTCGAGCGCCGGGTAGCCCGCGAAGTCGTTCGGCAAGAACTCCAGATTCGTGAAGGCCGCGTCCGCCGCCTGAATCCGTTCCGCCAACTCGCCTGCCGCCGGATCACCGGCGATCCGGCCACGACGGGTTACGATGCTATCGCCCGTCAGCGCGAGCGTGAATCGCTCAATCTGATGACCCACGACCTACCCCGCTGCAACACGTCGCCCCTCCGCGCCGCCAAACCGCCATGCCGTCCCCTCCACCCCGTCATGCTGACCACCGGGAAGCATCCCCGCGCGAAGCGCCCCTTCGGCCGCGACCGCGACCCCATTTGCAGTCCTGTCCGCGGCGGCGGCGCGGCTTCGCCGGGGGATGCTTCGGCGGCGCCTCAGCATGACGCGGGAACCCGACCCCGTCGCCTGGACGGACTACTGAGCGCCCCACCCCGTCATTCCGAGCTTCGGAGTCCCGGAGTCCGTCGAGGAATCTGCCTCTACGCAATCGAACCCGCGGATTCCTCTCTGCGATCGGAATGACGGGGGAGGGCGGCTCGGCAAGACGAAGCGGACTACGACATCCCGACGTTCCAGAAGAACCAGTCGGGCGGGTTGGTGTAGCCCGTCACCTCGGAGCGGAGGCCGCGCAGCAAGAAGTTGTCGCCGCACTTGACGAACGGCATCTCACTCCAGATCAACGCCGTGTACTCGTCGATGATCCCCTTTAGCGCCTCCGGATCGGTCTCGGCGACCATGCGGCCGACGACGTCGTCCCTCGCCGCGCTGTCCCAGAATCCCGGCCACTCCTTGTCGTTGAAGGGATGCGTCGTCGGGTGGACGTAGCTGCTATGGCCGGTCAGGAAGATCTCGTAGGCGTCCGGCTTCGCCCGGTTCTGGACCAGCGTCGCCCAGTCGGAGACGACGAGCTCGACCGTCATCCCGATGGCTTCCATCTTCTGCTGGATGAAGTCGGCCATGTTGAAGTTGTAGCTGTACTCGCGCGTGGCCAGCCAGCGGACCGTCTCGCCCGCGTATCCACCCTCCTCGAGCAACGCCTTCGCCCGCTCGACGTCCGGCACGTCGTATGCCTCGGAGCCAACCGTGCTATGCCAGGCGGTCTCCGGCGCGCTGACGGATGGGTCGGAACGAACGAACTCTTGCCGTCCGAACCCGGCCAGCATCGCCTCGGTCTGGCTGAAGGCGCGTTGGACGGCCTGCCGCAGCAGCGGGTTGGTAAAGAGCCCCTGCCGCTTGTTGAAGTGCGGCGCGTACCAGTAGTACGGCTCGACGATCAGCGCCTGGACGCTCGAATCGCTCTCCAATGTCTCGTACAGGTCGGGCGGCACGGTGTCGGCGAAGTGGTACTCGCCGGTGAGCAGCCCGTTGGCGCGGACCGAGTCGTCCGGCACCGGGATGATTTCCAGCTCGTCAAGGTAGGCGACCTTCTTCCCACTCCAGCCGTCCGCCGCTTCCTCCCGCGGCACATAGCCGTCGTAGCGGGCGAACCGGATGTACTGGTCGACTTGGTGCTCCTGGAACATGAACGGCCCGGTGCCGATGAGCATATCCTCCGGCATCGCCTCGGCCCCAGCCGCCTCCGCCGACTCGGACGGCGCGATCAGCGCCTCGCTGCGGGCCAGGAAGGCGGGCAGTACGCCGGTCGGCTGAGTGAACGTCATGGTAATTGTGTTGGCGTCCGGCGCCGCGATCGTATCGAGCCGGCCAAAGACCAGCCTACCGCGGCCGTTAATCTCGCCCCAGCGGTTGAGCGAAGCGAGGACATCGGCCGAGGTGAGATCCTTGCCGTTGTGGAACTTGATCCCCTGGCGCAGGGTGAAGCGATACGAGAGGCCGTCCGGGCTGAGGTCGTACGAGTCGACCAGCATTGGTTGCGGATTGTATTGGCTGTCGAGGGCAAAGAGGCCCTCGAAGATCTGGGAGGCGACGTTGTTGGTCAACGTGGCAGTCGTGAACACGGCATCGGCGACGGCCGGCGGCTCGCCGATCACCGCGATTTTTAGGGTTCCCCCTTGCTGCGGTTGCGGTTCCTCCTGCGCCGCGGCCGGCGCCACAATCGCCCCTCGCCCCACGGCCGCCAGCGCCGGCGCGGCCGCGCCGAGCGCCAGCAACTTCCGTCTGTTGATCGAATGCTCCAGCAGGGAATCGTGCGCGCGGTCGTCCCGACTCATGGTTGCTTCCCTTTCTCTCGACGGTCCGAGCGACACCGATCGAACCGATTGCGCGGCGAACAGATGATTGTCGTGCGCCGCCCGTACCCAAACACAAGGGCCACGAACAACGACCTACTTCAGAGGACGCGGCAAATTCTATGAGAGCGATCCCTTTGTCGCAATAGGCCGGTTGGCTTCGATGGCCATTCGAGTTCAAGGGTTCGAAAGCTTGTAGCCAGGCGTCACTAATAGACGCACCGGTAATGAGCTATGTAGGGGCGATGATTCGCTCACAGAGAAAAGACCCACGCCGAGACTCCATAGGCGCTGACATAGGAAGCAGGGAGGTATCCGTAGCCACGGTCGCCCCAGTCCGCACCCCACGAGTTTCTGATGATCAGGGCGTCGTTCTGGTAGCCGACGACGAGAATGGCGTGCCCTCCGAAGTCCAGCGTTCCTGTGGCTGGTATCGCAATGTATCCGTCGGACCCTACTTCGTACCAGGTCTGGTGCAGTCGAATGCCCAGGAGAGGCGCCTGTCCCTGGTCAAGAGCATCGCGGAGGGCATCTGGAGTAGGCAATAGCTCATTGCTACCGGCGAGTCGGCGGGGGGTAGCATCAGAGCAGGCATCGGCAGGCGGTTGGTAATCCGGTGCCCATTGGTTGCGTTGATCATCATATGGCCAATTGGTTTCAGGCGGTTGTCCGACCTGGGCGAGCGCCTCTGCCGCTGCCAGTAGCGTCGTTCCTTCGGAACTGGTGGGAAGCCCATCACACTGCTTGGCTGCCCAATGGAGAAACTCGATGCACAGGTCAATCCCTTCAGCGCGGAGCAATTCGTGACCAGCCGTGGCGGCGCATGCAACGCACGTGCCTCGACGTCCTTGGTCCTTGATTGTAGATTGGAGATGACGTAGATCCGCCGACATACTCAAGCCACTGCCCTCACGAGCGAGGATGGAAAGACGATCCCGGGTGCTGGGGAAGACTTTGCTATGACATCAACATCCCGGGACTCGACTGTCTTCCCTTGCTGCCAGGGGCGCCCGAGTTCGAGCCTCATGGGCCGGTGGCCCGTACCGAGCACGCGGAAAACAAAACGATGGACACCATTACTACCGAGGACATCCGGCGCCGCTGACATGTACTCGTCCCGAATGAGGTCCAATATGTCCGGAATACTCGTTGCGCGCCAGAGATAGCCACTGGAAGGAATCTCAGGCACATCTACCACTAGTGCGTCGCCCTCGATTGCGTCGACCGCGCGCGCTCTCTCGATTGGGCCAACAAGCCGAATATCCTTCCAAGCATCAGTGACGGCGTCACTCGCGCCGAGCGCTTGCTTGATTGTTTGCGGAGTCGTTCTGAGAAATCGATCCCGAAGTGGTTGTGAGATGAGACGCAATCCGTAGACGTGACGAACCGTCGCTGTGTAGCTTGTACCCAGTTCGAGCGACAATGCGTAGATCCCCTGAGGATCAAGTCGTTCAGGAGTCATACCGAGCATCTCAATGGTGGTGTCGACGAGCCGCCGCGGCATGAGAAACCATGAGGCAAAGGCTTCTGCCAACCGCTCTCGCTCAGGTTTCTCGCCTTCGCCGCGAGCAATCCATTCCGTCTCCGCATCGAAAACGAGATCATGGTCGCGTCGGTGGTGCCAGAGTTCATGTGCGGCGGTGTATCGCTGCCGGCTCAGCGGGTGGGAAGCGTTGATCAGGACGCCTGGTGGACTACCATCGGTGGGATTTGCCGGGAGGTAGGCGCCAGATAAGTGATCCATCGGCTGGCGCATGATGAGGACACCCGATCGGTCGAGTGCCAAAAAGGGATCAATTGGCTGGCTGGTGTCGACTGCCAAATCCCCATGGGCACGCATGGCCTCGGCGGCCGCTATGCGATGGATGGCCGGCCAGGAGCGCGACATGGCCCTCTCCTAGTTTGCTTGCTCAGTCGAAGCAGACCGTTCGTCCTGAGCATGTCCGTATGATTTGAGAAACTGCGCAAAGTGAAGTACTTGCTCCCGATCGCGATCCGTCAGAGCGACCGCCTCTCGCGCAATTGCTCGAATTGATGCCGGCTCCTCCAATGCACCCTCGAGAAAATATGTCACCGGGTAGTTGTACAGTGCAGCCAGGGAACTGAGTTCCAGTGCTTCGACCCGCCGTTTACCGTTCTCGATGGCGGATATTGCCACGCGTGGGATTTTGGTCTGTTTGGCCACAAACTCTTGGGAAACTCCAAGGTACTCCCGTACTTCTCGGAGTCGTTCCGCCAAGCGCTCCTGCTGTTCGACCTTGTCCAGGACGATCTCCCTGTGAACCGTCATCTTGCCCTCCTCTTCATCTCGTTCGACTGGGCCATCTTGGAATGTACCAATCGGATCAGCGAGGGTACCGATCGGATGGCCGACGAAAGCTCGTCGTCCGAGATGCTGATGTCAAATGTCCGCTCTGCTGCCATGGCAAGTTCCAGTCCCTCAAGGGAGTCGACCATAGCAGGAGCGAACAATACGACCGAAAATGTAGCAAAATCCTACACGTAGATTGAACGAATGTCAAACATGAACGACGTTCACTGCACGATTATCCATCGAATTACTGTCAAGAACAGGCGCCACATCATTTCCGCTAAGATAACTATACATCAACCTTAGCATGCTGGACTCGTTCTACGCGGTCAAGCTCGCGCCCGACGGTAGACACCATTTCGGCAACGGCCAGAATCCCGTCATTTCCCGGCCGCGTTGCGCCAGTTTATTGGGACTGCCTGGCAATCGTCGCCAGCGCCTGACCGTACTCGACGAACTCGCCGTCGTCGGCCAAAAATGCCGCCAGCACGCCGCCGTCGGGCGCGGTCACCTCGTGGTAGGTCTTCATCACCTCGATCAGGCCGATCACCTGCCCCGCCTCGACGGTCTGTCCGATCTCGACCAATGGCGGCTCCTCCGGCGATCGCCGCCGGTAAAACGCGCCCAGCACCGGCGCCACGACCGTCGTCTCAAGCTCCGCTGTCGTCGCCAGCGCGACCTCGGTCGCCGCGCCGTAAACGGTCAACTCGCCGCCGGCGCCCCGCTGGATGTCGAGCGTCAGCCCTTCGACCTCCATGCGAAATGCCGACACGTCGGCTGCCTTGAGCGCCTCGATCACCCGCACGACGCCGGCTGGATCCCACCCGTTCACCATGCCGCCCCCTCTCTCCGATCGGGGTAGGCTCCCGCCGTCCTCGACAACTGCCTCCGGACCCAACGCCGCCCAGTATGCCAGTGTCGCCGATCGCGCTTCCCCGGGCGTCACCTCGACGAAGCGGATCGTATCCCCTGGCCGCGCCTGCGCCAGCCGGTCGAGGTCGGCGCCGATCACCGTCGCGATCTTCGGGTAGCCGCCCACCGTCTGCCGCGCCGCCAGCAACACGATCGGCTGTCCGTCCCCCGGCACCTGTACCGCACCGTGCGCGATCCCTTCCGAGAGGAGGTCCGCGCCCCGGCTGTGCGCAATCGCCGGTCCATTGAGCCGGATTCCTGTCCGATCCGCCTTTGCGGAGACGACATAACGATTGCCGAGGAAGGTTGCGACCCCGTCCGGCGTGAACCGGTCGAGCTGCGGCCCAAGCACGACCCGCATGGTCAGATTCTGGGCATAGTCAGGTGGCGCGGCGGCCAATTGTCGCCGCGCCATCAATGCGAGTGGCCCGGACGGCTCTCCCAGTGGCAACTCGTCGCCCGCGATGAGCGCTCGCCCTTCGACACCGCCGAACCCGCCTGCCAGGTCGGTGCTGCGGCTCTCGAGGACTGGCTCGACCGCGATTCCGCCCGCGAAACACAGGTAGGCGCGCGCGCCGCGCCCACCGCCGGGCTGGAATGACACCGTGTCGCCGGTTCGCACCGCGACCGATCGCCACCGGGGCATCGCCGCGCCGTTCAATCGGGCGCCCAGATCGCCACCTGTGCCCGCGATCACCGCCTCACCGGTGAACTCCAGCACCGCCCCCAGCAGCGTGATTTCCAACCCCGCCGCGTCGGGATCGTTCCCCACCAGCCGGTTGCCGAGGATCAGCGCCGCCCGGTCGAGCGCCCCGCCCGGCGCCACCCCGAACCGCATCAACCCTGGCCGCCCCAAATCCTGCACCGTCGTCAGCATCCCCGCCTTGCGCACGATGACCCTCGGCGTGACGGTCCCCACCCCCAGCCGCCACCCAGCGGGTACCCGGCCCGAACCGCGAGGG
>JBOGUE010000319.1:0-2636 GCA_050695955.1 Thermomicrobiales bacterium
GAGGAGGAGTTCCGCCGCGAGCTGGAACATCGCGGCTGGTTCCCTGTCCCCGACCAAATGGCTATTCAGCGCGTCGCGGAGCAACTACGCGAATACTTTGAGGGACGGCGGAACCACTTTGAGATTCCGCTCGATTTTGACGATTTGACCCCGTTTACGCGCTCCGTCCTCACCGCCACCGCCGAAGTTCCCTTCGGCCAGGTACGCACTTATCGCGATATCGCCGAACGCGTTGGCAAGCCGCGCGCCACCCGCGCCGTCGGCAACGCTCTCAATCGAAATCCGATTCCCGTGGTGATTCCATGCCACCGCATTGTCGGCTCGGACGGCTCGCTCGTCGGCTACGGCGGCGGGATCGACATTAAAGAGCACCTATTGCATCACGAAGGCGTGAAGTCGTTTAGTCGTTAGTTGCCGGTCGTCAGTAGTCAGTAGACGGTCATTACAGAACGATGTCACCTGCACGACGCGATGACGTACTTCAGCTGCCAGAAGACCTCCCGGTTCCCCTTGACGACGGGGCTTGTGATCACCTCCCCGGAATGACGCTCCCCTCCGTTCCTCTCCTCGCCACCTCCGGCGACACCGTTGACCTTTCCCAATTATCTGGCCGCACCGTGGTTTATGTCTATCCGCGCACTGGCCGGCCCGATCAATCAGTTCCCACCGGCTGGAACGAGATCCCCGGCGCGCGGGGCTGCACACCGCGGTCATGTGCATTCCGCGACCACCATGCCGAGCTGCAATCGCTCGATGCCCGCGTCTTCGGGCTCAGCACCCAAGACACCTTTTACCAAGCCGAAGCAGTCGACCGGCTTCATTTGCCGTTTCCGCTGCTCACCGACGCCGGCCTTGCCTTCGGCCGCGCGCTCGACCTCCCCACCTTCGAGGTCGACGGCATGGTCCTCCTCAAGCGGGTGACCTTGATCGTCCGCGACGGCGCCGTCGAGCACGTCTTCTACCCCGTCTTCCCTCCAAATCAGAATGCCACAGACGTCATCGCCTGGCTGGCGGATCATCCCGTGTAGCTGGCCACACAAACAGCCGCTCTCGCTCCTACTGTTTCGTCGATAATGGCTGCCTGTCAGTAGATGGGTCGAGGGAGCAGGCCGGTAGGCGAGCATGCGGGCAGGGCTACGCCGCACTTGGTCCCACTGCTGACGAGATGAGGAGGTCGTGCGGTGGAGCGTCCGGCCGATTCCCACATCGAACGATTCCTCGATCCGATCCTGTTCGGTCGCGGCATGGCCGTGCTGCGCATCTTCTTCGGCGCCATTCTCCTGGCGAACGGTTTCGCAAAGATCCTGGAGCGAACCCGGATCGACGTCGGCTGGTATCGCGGTAACCTCGTCGGCCGTGCCGGCGCCGGAAATATCCTCGACTTCGAGGTGAATCGACGCGACGATCGCGGGACCCTCGTCCCTGGACTGAAGGACCTGGTCAACGACGTCATCCTGCCCCACTGGAACATCTTCGAGTGGGTGGTAACAGCGCTCGAAACTGGTGTCGGCGCCCTCCTCATCCTTGGGTTGGCGTCGCGTTTGGCCGCACTGATTGGCCTCAGCCAGATGCTCTTCCTGGCGGCGGTCTACTTTTCCAGCAACAGGTGGATGTTCGAACAGCCCCACGAGTACGTGCCGCTGATCATCCTCTCGCTCGTCCCGGCCGGCCGCATCTGGGGCGTCGACGGCGATATCATACGCCGCTATCCTGCCCTCCGGCGGTGGCCGTTCTGATGTCGAGGCGCCTACCCATGACGCGTGATCTCGACGACCCTCTCGCGTCGCTGCCTGAACGATGCGACCAAGCCGAACCGTCCGTATTCCTGCCAGCAAACCTTCTGCGCGAGGCGCGGCGGCAGCGCGGCTTGGCCAACGGCGACGTGCCGCCGGTCTGTCTGCTCGATCCGGATGGCGACATCGTGCGTCATCTTGTTCAGACGGGAGGAGCAACGCGATCGCTCGTTTGGGCCTGCTATCACACCGATCTCTATGAGACCGAGTTCGACGGGATCCGGTTCGGCGTCGTCGGTTGCGCGGTCGGGGCGCCATTCGCCGTTCTAGTCGCCGAGCAGCTCTTCGTGTCAGGCTGTACGTTCCTGATCAGCGTGACGTCCGCCGGACAAATTGCACCGCAACTCGAACTGCCGTGCGTCATCCTGATCGACCGGGCGCTGCGTGGCGAAGGCACGAGCCAGTGCTATCTGCCGCGAACGGACTACGCCGAGGCCGATCCGTCGCTGGTCCGGGCCGCCGAAGCTGGACTCCAAGCGGGAAGCATCGCCTACCGGCGCGGCGCGACCTGGACGACCGATGCGCCATTTCGCGAGACAGCGTCCGCCATTGCCGTCGCGGCGGACGCGGGGGCTTTGGCCGTCGAAATGGAAGCGGCGGCCCTCTACGCCTTCGCGTGTGCATCCGGCAATCCGGTCCTCTGCTTCGCCATGGTCACGAATCAGATGGCGAAAGCCGACGGCGACTTCGAGAAGGGTCCCACGGATGGCGCGGACGAATCGCTGCGGGTCGTCGCCGCGGCCGTGCGCGGGGTTCAGGGCGCCGTCATCGCTAATTCGGCCGAGGGCAGCGGCTGACGGCGGCCGGCGCCGTCGACGAACCCGAGCCGCCCAAGGGCGGCCC
>JBOGUE010000320.1:0-4695 GCA_050695955.1 Thermomicrobiales bacterium
GACCTCGGCCATTGCAGCGGCGTTTGCATTCGGTGCCGGGCGGACACGGAGGTCCGCCCCTACAATCGTCCGTGCCGCCCTCACACCCCCGCCAAATCCAACTCCTCCGCGAAATGGCACGCCGCAATGTGCCCTGGCGCCACCGTCCGCAACGCGGGCGTCTCCTCCTTGCAAATCTCCTGGGCATACCGGCACCGCGGGTGAAACCGGCACCCGGACGGCGGATTGGCGGGATTCGGCACGTCGCCAGGCAAGACGAACCGACGCTTCGGCTGATCCGGGTCCGCGCGCGGCACCGCCGCCAGCAGCGCCTCGGTGTAGGGATGACGCGGTCGGGTGAAGAGCTCGTCCGTCGCCGCCAACTCG
This sequence comes from Thermomicrobiales bacterium, assembly GCA_050695955.1. Lineage (GTDB taxonomy): Bacteria > Chloroflexota > Chloroflexia > Thermomicrobiales > UBA6265 > JBOGUF01. The sequence continues at coordinate 367 of JBOGUE010000320.1, forward strand.
ACGATCGCGCCGAGGTACATCACCGCTACCCGGTCGCTGACGTGCTGCACCACCGAGAGGTCGTGCGAAATGAAGAGATACGTCAAGTCCATCCGCTGCTGGAGCGCCCTGAGCAGATTCAGTATCTGCGCCTGGATCGAGACATCGAGCGCCGACACCGGTTCGTCGGCGACGATCAGCCGCGGTTGCAACGCCAGCGCCCGCGCGATACCGACCCGCTGCCGCTGCCCGCCGCTGAAGGCGTGCGGGTAGCGGTTCATGTGCTGCACCCGCAGCCCGACGTCGTTCAGCAAGGCGCGCACGTGCGCGCGAATCTCTTCCTTGTCCCGCATTCCCTGCACGCGCAGCGGCTCGGCGATGATGTCCAGCACAGTCATCCGCGGATCGAGCGACGAGTAGGGGTCCTGGAAGATGATCTGCATCTCCCGCCGGAACGGCTTCAACTCGCGCTGGCTGAGCGTCGTCGTCTCGACCAGATCTCCATTCTTCCGGAAATAGATCTGCCCGCTCGTCGGATCGATCGCCCTGAGGAGCATCCGCCCCAGCGTCGTCTTGCCGCACCCCGACTCCCCGACCAGCCCGACCGTCTCCCCCGGGTACACCTCCAGGTCCACCCCATCAACCGCCCGTGCCGTCCCCACCACCCGCCGCAAGAACCCCTTGCGAATTGGGAAATGCATCTTCAGATCGACGGTCTTCAGAATGACGTTCCGGTCGTCAGGCATGCGTGGACCTCAGTAGCCGGTAGTCAGTAGTCAGTAGTCTTTCGTTGTCCATCATCAGTGCCTGCCTTGGTCACCCGTCGGCCACTGGCTACCGACTACTGGCTACTGGCTACTGGCTACTCAAAAACACAACGTACACCGTACCCAATGCCCCGGCTCCACCTCGACCAACGGCACGTCTTCCTGGCAGGCCGCCGTCTTCGCCGCCGGGCAGCGTGGGTAGAAGGCGCACCCCTGCGGCATCGAGAAGGGGTCCGGCACCCGGCCGGCGATCGGCACCAGCGGCCCCTTCGCCTCGTTGCCCAGCTTCGGCACCGACCGCAGCAAACCGATCGTGTACGGGTGCATCGGCCGCCGAAAGATCGTCCGTACGTCGGCCGTCTCCACCACGCGCCCCATGTACATCACTGCCACCCGGTCGGCCATCTCGGCGATCACCCCCAGGTTGTGGGTGATGAGCATGATCGCCATCCCGAACTGCTCTTGCAGCTCGCGCAACAAGTCGAGGATCTGCGCTTGGATCGTCACGTCGAGCGCCGTCGTCGGCTCGTCGGCCAGCAAAAGGGTGGGATTGCAACTCAGCGCCATCGCGATCATCGCCCGCTGCCGCAAGCCGCCCGAGAGCTCGTGCGGGTACTGATGCACCCGCTGCGCCGCCCCGGTGATGCCGACTCGCTCCAGCAACTCCCGGGTCCGCCGCAGCGCTTCCTCTTTGTTCACCTTCTGATGAAGCTGGATCGCCTCCGCGATCTGGTGACCGATGGTATGGACCGGTGAAAGCGACGTCATCGGCTCCTGGAAGATCATCGCGATCTCGTTCCCGCGGATGCGCCGGATCTGATCCCCCTTCGGATCGAGCGTCGCCAGATCGACCACCGTCTCCGTGTCGCGGCGCCGAAACAGCACCCGCCCCTCGACGATCTTCGCCATCGGGAACGGCAGCAGCTTCAAAATCGAGTACGCCGTCACACTCTTGCCGCACCCCGACTCCCCGACGATCCCCAGCGTCTCCTTCGGCGCAATGGAAAAGGTCACCCCATCCACTGCCCGCACCACCCCGTCCGGCGTGAAAAAATGCGTCTTCAACTCGTCGATCCGGAGCAACGCCCCGTTCAACTCGTTTGTTGGTTGCACCGAACTCGTCATAACCACGCCCGCCCACCGTCAGCCGGCTTCAGCCGGGTTTGTTCGGTCAGCGCGGGGTTTGAACCCCGCGACGTACCTCGCACGCACGATCGCTAATGCACCGAATAGGGGTCGGCGGCATCGCGCAATCCGTCTCCGAGGAAGTTGAACGCCAACACGGCCACGGCGATAAACGCCACCGGCCAGAAGAGCCACGGGTAATGCGAGATGCTCTCGACTGTCTGCGCCTCCTGCAACAGTACGCCCCAGCTCGTCAGCGGCGGCCGCAACCCCAGTCCGAGGAAGCTGAGCGCCGTTTCCGCCAAAATCATGTTCGGCAGCGCCAAGGTGGCAATCACGATCACGTGGGAAAGGGTCGCCGGCAGCAGGTGCCGGGTAATAATCCAGCGGTCACTCGCGCCGGCCAGCCGTGCCGCCAGCACGAATTCCTCCTCCCGGTAGGCCAGTACCTGCCCGCGCAACTGCCGCGCCAGCCAGGTCCAGCCGATCAGCGAGAGGATCACCGTGATCGCGAAGTAGATCCGCAGCGGTGGCCAATGCACCGGCAGCGCGGCCGCCAGCGCCATCCACAGCGGGATCGAGGGGAACGAGCGGATCAGCTCGATCAACCGTTGTAGCAGGTCGTCGATCCACCCACCGTAATACCCGGAAATCACCCCGACGATCGCCCCGATGATGAGACTCAGGAAGACCCCGATCAACCCAATTGTCAGCGAGATCTGGCTGCCGAGCACGATCCGCGAGAACATGTCTCGCCCCTGCCGGTCCGTCCCCATCAAGAAAACGCCCGCTTCCTCTTCCTCGACGCCGAAGAAGTGGACGTTGGTCGGGATCAACCCGAACAGCTCGTAGCGATCCCCATGCACGAAGAACTGGACAGGGATCGCCCGGCTCTTGTCCTGCTGGTAGACGAAGTTCAGCGTCTCCTGGTCGATGCTCGCTTCCAACCCATAGACGTACGGCCCGAAATCGCCGTCGTTGACCAGATGAATCCGTTGCGGGCCGAGATAGAGGTACTCGCCGAAGCGTTCCTCCAGCGAATAGGGCGCCAAAAACGGCGCGAAGAGCGCCATCAAATAGAAGAGGAGGACGATGGCGCCGCCGACCAGCGCCGCCCGGTTGCGCACGAACCGGCGGAACATCAGCCGCCATTGCGACGCCATGAACCGCCGCTCGGACAGCGCCTCCGCCGGGTCGTCCTCCTCGACGCCAGCTCCGACGATCGGCGGTCCGTGGGGCGTTGCCCGCGTCGCTTGTTGCGGGAAGGTCTGGTTCAGTTCCAGATCGATGTCCGATGCGCGGCTCACTGGTAACGAATCCTCGGGTCAACCCAGGCCAACGCGATGTCGGCCAGCAGATTGCCAATCATCAGCAGCACGACCGCGAAGAGCAGAAACGCCCCCGCTAAGTACATATCGACGTTGATCAGGGAGCGCAGGAACATCGGCCCAATGGTGGGGATCGACAGCACCGCCCCCAGGATCGTCGCCCCGGAGATGAGGGTCGGGATCTGCATCCCCATCACGCTCAGCAGTGGATTGATCGCCACCCGCACCGCGTACTTCCAGACCACCACCCGCTCCGAAAGTCCCTTCGCCCGCGCCGTCGTCACGAACGGCTGGCGCAGGGTGTCGAGCAGGCTGCTGCGCATGATCCGGATCAACTGCGCCGTCCCGCCCAACGCCAGAATCACAGTCGGGAAGAACATATGCTTGACCAGATCCCAGACCTTGGCCAGGCCCCAGGCCGCGTCCTCCATCTCCGGCGAGAAAAACCCGCCCACGGACATGTTGAAGACCAACGCGGCCACAAAGAGATAGATCAGGCCGAGCAAAAACTCCGGCACCGCCAGCCCGATGAAACCGAGAAAGGTCAAGATGTGATCGAATGGCGAGTACTGATGCGTCGCCGAGTAGACCCCGATCGGGATCGCGACGACCCACATGAAGACGATCGCCGCCACCGCCAGGATCATCGTATAGACGATTCGGCCCAAGATCAGGTCGGAAACCGGCCGACCCCACTCGAAGGAGTAGCCGAGGTCCCCCTGCACCAACCCACCCAACCAGTGCACATACTGCATGTGGATAGGCTGGTCCAACCCGTACCGGTGGCGAATGGCTTCCAACGTCTGCTCGTCGACCGAACTCCCGCTCTGCGCCGCCTGCGCCGCCATCGACGACGCAAAGTCGGTCGGCGGCAACTGGATAATCGCGAAGATGAGGATGCTCGCCACAAAGAGCGTCGGCACCATCATCACAATCCGCCGAGCGATATAAGCCAACACCGGGTGAGGTCTCCTTGAATGTGCCGCGGGGTTTCGTCGTCGTTCGTAGGGGAGGGACCTGCGCCCTCCCGTCGCGCGAAGCGCGACAAGCCGCGTCAGGGGCCGTCATGCCCTCATGAACGGGGCTGACTTCGTATGGTCGCACGGGCCGCTTGCGCGGCATGTCGGCGT
>JBOGUE010000321.1:0-3946 GCA_050695955.1 Thermomicrobiales bacterium
GATTCCTCGCGGCGGCTCGGAATGACGGTTGGTAGACACGGCCCAAGCGGCAAGAGGATTGGCACGCAGTCTTTTGACTTACTGCCTCTTTTGCGTTTGCTCAATCAAGTCGGTCAAGTCGCTAAGACGGTGTGCCCAATAGATCGTCAGACCACGGCTCTGCGCTAGCTCAAGGTCGTAGAGATTGTAAGTCCCGCTGAGGACGGCCGTCGGTACGACGTTACGCCTTCCTAGGTCGGAAATCCATCCGGCCCCGTTGATCGAGTTCACGGCCGAGTTCGACACCGTACATTCGATCGGCATGAGTCGCCCATCCCAAAGGCCGACAACGAAATCGGCCTTTCGAGTCCCGAGGACGATCTTCCGACAGAATTGACCCGGCTTGGGCGCCTGGATCATCGAGTCGATGACGCCGCCTGGAACAGTGGTTTCGCTCATGCCAATGTCAAGGAGTACCCTCCGAATTTGTTCCCCGTGCGCCTGCTTTCCGCTCTTGCGGCGAGCCGTTTCCGCTCGTCGCGTGGCTATCAGCGTCGTCGTCGCGACGACCGCGGCCTTCCGCTCAACTGGGGATGGCTCCCGTCCTTCTGCAACCCATGGGAAGCGGCTACGGTCGAGCCTTGTCCGGATGGTCTGCACGAGGCGACGCACGATTTCCCCATGCTCCCGAAGCACCTGGGGAGCCAGAGTATTGGTCTCGACCAGCGTCATGAGGTCGTCGATCGAGATCGGGGGCGCTGCAAGGTATCGAAACGCGTCGATGCGATCGGGGTCTGAGAGAACAACAAGCGCGTGCTCCTCGAGTCGAGCGAGGTTGTCGGTTCTATCGAGGAAGTCCTCCACTACCAGTTGAACGAGGTCGAACTGATTGAGGTACTCATCCAGAGGTTCTTCCAACCACCGACCACGGAACTGCTCCTCCGATAAGAGCCGATCCGCGTCAAGCTCTTCCGAGGTCCAAAGAGTTCGAGAGAGAGCTTCAGCCTGACGCAAAACACTCACGACAGAACCTCCACGAACGCGCGACCGGTCAGCAAGTAAGTGAGTAGAACGGATCGTCGCTCCACTAATGCCGATTCTATTCACGTGACAGAATGGCCGCGCCGCCGCTAAATACCTATTCCCGGCATGGCGGTGAAATCGGACAAGGCGTCGCGGTCAGTGCGAAATCAGCGGGTGTTGCTGGTACGGTGAGCTGTTTTACCCGCTCTTGATACAGGTGTAGGCCGAGAAGACCCGCGACGCTTCGTGGTTCGCGTCCTGGATGGTGAAGCCCGCCCGCTCCAGCAACGGCTCGAGCAGCCAGTTGAAGGTGATGTGTTCCTCGCGGACGTCCTTCCCGAGTTCAGCACGCGTCCAACCCACGCCCGGTTGCGTGGAGGCGCGTGCGAACCAGGCTTCGATGATCGACGTGGCGTCGCGCCCGTCGCAGGAGAAGACGATGTCGCGCAGGCGCAGCACGCCGCCCGGTTTGAGGGTGGCGGCGATCCGGTCGAGGGCGATCGCTTTCCAGAAGTCGGGCAGGTGGTGCAGGGCGTTGCGGGAGTAGACGACGTCGGCCGGGTCGCCGCGGTGTTCGTAGGTGAGAAAGCCGCTTTGGACGCACTCGATGTTGTTGATACCCAGCCGCGCGGCCTTCTCGTTCAGGCGGTTCAGCATCGCGCGCGACACATCGACCGCGACCACCCGCCGGCACAGCGGGGCGGCGGCCAGCGCGAGGGTTCCCGTGCCGGCCCCGAGGTCGACAAGCGTGCCGGTCTCGTTCAGGCCCAGGCGCCGGAACAACGCGATCTCTGCAGTGGGGTCCGTACTGGCCTTGCGGTCATAGCCTTGCACGTAGGCGTCGTCGAGATGCTCGTCGCCGGCATGTGCCAGCTCGTCTGGGAACCAGTGGGGTGGTGTTGTTGCCGTTGCCATGTGGTGAGGTAGGCCTCCTCTCCGTCTCGCGGTTGAGACGGGGCAAGGCTACCACTCATTGTCTGCATGGCCTCATCGAGGATCGTTCCCCGGTGACCGAGCCGCGCCAAGTTGTTATCGCCCGCCCATACCGGTCAGCGTCACGCCGCGGACGAAGGTCCGCTGGGCGACGAAGAAAACGACCAGCACCGGCAGCAGCGTGAGGATCGAGACCGCCATCAGCCAGTTGAACTGTGTGAAGGCCGGACCACGGAAGAGGTTGAGTCCCAGCGCCAGGGTGTAGAGGTCGGTCGAACGGATGTAGATCAACGGATCGAGGACGTTGGTCCAATTGCCGATGAACGCGAAGATCGCCACCGTCGCCAGCGCCGGTTTCGAGAGCGGCAGGATGACGTCGACCAGGATGCGCAGGTGCGAGGCGCCGTCGATGCGTGCCGCATCGTCCAGATCACGCGGGATCGTCATGAAGAATTGACGGAGCAGGAAGATAAAGAAGGGATAGCCGAACCAGGCCGGCAGGATCAGCGGCCAGAAGGTGTTGACCAGCTTCAACTCGCTGAAGAGGATGAAACGGGGCACGATCGTCACCTCGCGCGGGATCATGATCGTCGCCAGCAGCAGGATGAAGAGGACGTTCTTGCCGCGGGCGCGCAGGCGCGCGAACCCGTAGGCGACCAACGTGCAAGAGATCAGGTTGCCGATCACGTTGGCGCTCGTCACGATCAGCGAGTTCTTGAGGAAGGTGGTGAAGGGGAGGATTCGCCAGCCGTCCGGATAGTTGTGCCACTCGAAGCTGGTCGGGATGAAGCTCGGCGGGAAGGCGAAGATCTCGTCCTGTGGCTTGAGCGAGGTCGAGAGCATCCAGAGGAAGGGGAGGATGAAGAGGACCGCCAGGCCGAGCAGCAGCGCATAGACCATGAGCCGGTGCAATTGGCCCAACCGGCGCATGCCGAGCTGCGCCGGCCGGCCGGCAGCGGGAAGCGCCGCGGTGCGCTGAGGCAGTGTCACGCTCATCGTATAGCTCCTCCCGCTACCTGGCTACGTCGCCTTCGTAGTAGACCCAGAACTTCGCCGCGAAGAACTGGACCAGCGTGATCAGCATGATCACCACCAGCAGCACCCAGGCCATCGCCGAGGCGTAGCCGAGGTCCAGGAACTCGAAGGCGGTGCGGAAGAGGTAAAGCCCGAGCACGAGCGTCGCGTTGGCCGGGCGGCCGTCGGTCATGATCAGGATCAGGACAAAGCTCTGCAACGAGGTGATGATGCCGACGATGATGTTGTAGAAGATCACCGGCGAAATCATCGGGAACGTCACATTCCAGAACTTGCTCCATGGCCCCGCGCCGTCGAGCGCGGCGGCCTCGTAGAGGTGGGGCGGCACGCTCTGTAAGCCCGCCAGGAAGATCACCACCGAGCCGCCGACGCTCCAGACGGCCACCATGATCAGCCCCGGCATCGCCCAGTCGGGCGACTTCAACCAGCCGGGGCCGTCGATGCCGACCTTGGCCAGCGTCGCGTTGATCAACCCGTAGTCCGGGTGGAGGATGTTGGTCCAGAGGATCGCGATCGCGATGCCGCTGACCAGCGCCGGCAGGTAGAAGATCGTGCGAAAGAGGGCGATCCCGCGGACGGGCTGGTTCAGCAGCAGCGCCAGGAGCAAGGCGGTGATGATCCCGAGCGAGACGCTGCCGACGCAGTAGTAGATGGAGTTGCGAATCGCCTTGAAAAAGGTGTCGTCGACCCGCAGCCGATCGTAATTGTCGGCGCCGATCCAATGGGGATCGCCGAGCATCGACCAGTCGGTCAGGCTGACGACGAACGAGGCGACAATCGGTCCGGCGTCAAAGAGGATGAAGCCGATGATCCAGAGCGAGATAAAGGCGAAAAATGCGCGTTCTTCGCGCCGTGCCTGCTTGCCGAGCTTGATCTTCTGTCGCCGCCCGACGCGCGGCCGCGCTAGCGCCTGTGGCAAGGCCATCGATCGCCTCCACGATGGGCGACGGGCGACAGGCGTCAGGCGTCAGAAGCT
>JBOGUE010000322.1:0-3984 GCA_050695955.1 Thermomicrobiales bacterium
GTCCCGCAGGGCGGCAATCAAGCGGCGCGCGCCCGGCAACAGGGCGTCGCCGAGGTAGATCGTGCCGTCGAGGTCGAAGATGTAGCCATCAAACAACCCCGCCGGCGCCCGAACGAGATCGTCGCCAACGGCCGCGACGCCCGGCAAGCTACTCGCGTCGATCTCTCCCACGACCCCTCCTCGATGCCACGTTGAACGATGCCATCTTCCGTTAACCATCGCCGCGTACCGGCCTGGTTTACTTGTCTCAGATCTGCACGAGTGCGGCTGCACAGACGTGCAGCCGGTGATTCCCGCGGCTACGGCAACGAGAACAGCACGCCTCCCCGACCAGTCGCCCGCGTCGTGCTCAGCCTCGGAGAGGCTTCGTCGTGCATAGGTAGCCCGGCCCTTTAGCGCCGGGCCTCTCTCCTCCACACCGCCGGGTCTCCACCACCGGCAGGAAGGAACAGTTTGTTGACAGGCAACAACGCGGATGCTATCGTACAAGCGATTCGCACAGATGTCCATGCACATTCGTTCAATGAATCATCGCGGGTGGAGCTTGTGTCGGACGACTCCGTCGAACTGATGACCTCAGTCTCGCGCATGTACTACCTCGACGGTCTCGACCAGCAGGCCGTCGCCGACATCCTAGGCGTCTCGCGCTCCAAGGTCTCCCGCCTCCTTACCGCCGCCCGCGAGCGCGGCGTCGTTCGCATCTCCGTCGACGACTACGATCCCCGCGACCGCGCCCTCGAACACCAACTGGTCGAGCGCTTCGGTCTCCACCACGCGGTGGTCGTCAAGACGATCGGTCGTGCCTCGGAGAACGTCCGCCGCACCATCGGCTACTTCGCCGCCCCGGCTGTCACCGGCCTCATCGACCCCAAAATGACGGTCGGCCTAGCCGGCGGCCGCACCCTCCGCGAACTGATTAGCTGCATGGAACCGCGAGAACTGATCGGCGGCATCGGCGTCGTTCAGCTCATGGGCAACATCGGGCCGACGCCGAGCGCTATCGACGCGGTAGAGCTCAGCCGCCTGCTCGCTCACCGCTTCGCCGGCACCTTCTATACGCTCAATGCCCCCGCCTTCCTCCAGAATGGCCAAGCGCGCGAGCTGCTGACGTCCCACGAGCACATCCGTCTCGTCCAGCGGATGTTTGCCGCACTCGATCTCGCCCTCGTCGGCATCGGTTCGTTCGAGGATTCCGCATTCGCTGAGCGCGGCGCGCTCACCACCGACGACTTCGGCCGCTTGCGCGCCCGCGGCGCCGTCGGCGAAATCTGCGGCCGCTTCTACGACCGCACCGGTCGCGAATGCGACACCGAGTACCGGGATCGGGTCATCAGCATCGAGCTCGACCAACTCCGGCAACGACCGGAGGTGTTCGGCGTGACGAACGGGACAGGCAGGACGGCGGCGACCCTCGCCGCCATTACCGGCCGCCTGGTGACGTCGATCGTGATCGACGATCGCGGCGCCGCCGCTCTGCTCGGCGCCGGCGACCGATAGCGATGGAAGGGAGGAGTTGGGCCGTGCGCGGCATCGATCATGGGAGGAACGTCAGCATGAGTCAAGGAAAGGACGAAACAATGAAGCACCAGAAGCTCGACCGGAGAACATTCCTTCGCGGCGCGACCGCGACTGCAAGCGCCGCCGCCTTTGCGGCGACCGGCTATCAGACTGCGAACGCGTCCGGCTCGCGCATCGCCGCCCCGGCTTTTCTACGCTACCAGAGCGACCCGATCGAGATCGACTTTTCCCACATCTGGGGCACGCCTCCGGGCGAGCAGGCGGCCGAGAATAAGCACCCGGCCGACCAGCTCGTCGACGCCTTCAACGCCCTCAACCTCGGTGTCACGGTCAATAGCCGCACCGACAGCGGCAACTACTTCGAGGTCCTGCAAAAGGCGCAGGCGGAGATGGCCGCCGGCAACCCGCCAGCCCTCGTCATCACCCCCTGGTCCAACATCAACTACGCGGTCGAGGGTCTCGGGGTCAACAACCTCGAAGACGTCGCCACGACCGCCGGCGGCGACATCAGCGAGATCCTGGGCAACCTCAAGGAGCAGGTGATCGGGCTCGTCCAGGTCGACGACTTGACCAAGGGCGTCCCCTTCGCCTTCTCCTGCCCGGTCATCTACTACAACAACGAGATCTTCACCGCGGCCGGCGTCGATCCCGCCGCCCTCTTCGCCACCTGGGTATCGGTCCTCGAGCTCGGCCCCGGCATCCAGGAGCAAACCGACGGCAACCCGATTCTCGGCTTCGCCACCAACAAAGACTGGCCGGCGCAAAGCATCATCCAGTCCAACGGCGGCCAGGTCCTCTCCGACACCGGCGAGCTGACCATCGCCAGCCCGGAGTCGATCGCGGCCATGCAGGCGATCGCCGACATCGACGCCGCCGGTCTCCACGACCGCTCGACCGGCAGCGAGATGCGCGCCTCCTTCATCGCCAGCTCGCTCGCCTGCTTCATCGGCAGCATCGCCTCGCTCGGCGGGCTGCGCCGCGACGTCACCTTCGATCTCCAGACGGTGCCGTTCCCGGTCTTCGAGGATAAGCCGCGCCGGATGTCGAGCGGCGGCTCCTTCATCGGCTGCTACGCCCAGGACGACGACCAGAAGACGGGGGCCTGGGAGTTCCTCAAGTACGCCGTTTCCCAGGAAGGAACCGAGATCTGGATGCAGACCGGCTACCTCAACGCCACCACCTTCGAGATCGAAGTCCTGCCGGGCCAGGAACCGGCCTACCTCCAACTCGAGGAGGGCCTCACCCGCGAGACCGCCTGGCCTGGCGCCCGCGCCGCCGAGATCCAGCAGATCTGGGGCAACTACGTCTCCCGCATCTGGGCCAACGACATCAGCGCCGAGGAAGGCTGCAACCAGGCCGTCGACGAAATCGAACCGCTGCTGCCGAGTTCGTAGGTAGTTTTTTGGCCCCCTATCCCCCCCATCCCCTTTCCCCCGAACCGCGAGGGAAAGGGGGAGCCGCCGTCTCTCCGTGGGCGAACGTGCTCCCCTCCCTCGGCGTCGGGGGAGGAGCTGGGGGTGGGGGCCGTCTCGCCGAAGGACGTTCCGCTTGGCAACCATTCCCCAACCAGCACCACAGGAACGGCCGGCCATTGGCGCGGTGACGTACGCGAGGAGCGGGGCCAGGAGCCACGAACGGCTCTGGGATGCGGCCCTTCCCTATCTGTTCGTGGCTCCCGTCCTGATCCTGATGGTCGTCTTCATCTACTGGCCGCTAATCTATTCGGTCTATCTCTCGTTCTTCGATTGGAACTTCGTCTCGCCCGACAAGACCTACGTCGGGTTCGACAACTACACCCGCCTGGCCGACGATCCACGCTTCGAGCGGGCCCTACGCTCGACCGGCGTCTACATCCTGGCGCTCGTCCCGATCCAGGTCTTCTTGCCGCTGATCCTGGCGCTCCTCCTCTGGCCGATTCGCAAGTCGCGGGCGCAGGCGAGCTACCGCATCATGCTCTTTTCGCCGACCGTGATTGCTTATTCGGTCGGCGCGCTCCTCTGGCTTTGGATCTTCAATCCGCTTCAGGGACTGCTCAACAAGCTGATCATCGAGGTCGGCGGTTCCCGCATCAATTGGCTCTCCGACCCGGACACCGCTATCTGGTGCATCATCGTCGTCGCCACCTGGAAGACGCTCGGCTTTCATCTTCTCCTCTACTTGGCCGCCCTCGAAGCCGTCCCTGTCGATTACGTCGAGGCCGCCCAAGTCGACGGCGCCAGCGGCTGGCAAGTCATTCGCTCCATCCGCTGGCCGCTGATCACGCCGACATTCTTCTTCGTCCTCGTCACCACCGTGATCTCGGTCAATGACGATGTCTTCGGCGCGATCAACGTCATGACCGACGGCGGCCCCTTCGAGACGACGACGAACATCGTCTACTACCTCTACCAGCAAGGTTTCCGCTACTTCCAGATCGGCGCCGCCAGCGCCGTCTCGATCATCGTCTTCGTCGGCACAGTGCTGCTG
>JBOGUE010000323.1:0-4248 GCA_050695955.1 Thermomicrobiales bacterium
ATGCCCTCCGGCGCCCACGGCACGACCTTTGGCGGCAATCCGCTCGCCTGCCGCGCCGCGCTCTACACGTTGACGGCGTTTCGGGAGCGCGGTCTCTACGAGCGTTCCGCCGAGTTGGGCGAGCAGATCATCGCGCGAATCGAAGGTCTCGGCAGCCGCAAGGTGCGCCAGGTGCGCGGTCGGGGTCTGATGATCGGCGTCGAGCTCAAGGAGCGCGTCACCCCGACCCTGCGCGCCTTGCAGCAGCGAGGCGTCCTCGTCCTCCCCGCCGGTAATCTCGCCTTCCGCCTCCTCCCGCCGCTGATCTGGGAGCAAACGCAAGTGGACGAGCTCATGGGGGCGCTGGAGGACGTGTTGGGCTGACAGTCGGCCGATTACGCCTGATCCTCGTCGGCTTGTTCTTCGTCATACTTGGCCGGCACCGCAAGGTCCTTTGTCGTGCGACCGAGCGGCGCGAGAATCTGTCTTAGCGTTGAAAATGAGACAGTGGCAGCGCCCTGCTCAACACGCGAGACGATAGCTGCATCCACCCCGCCGGTTTGCGCAAGGTCTGTGATACTGAGTCTACGCTCCTCGCGCCATTGCTGAACGAGCTTGCCGATGCGGATCGCTGATTGCTTCTCGACATTGTCGAGATGGGCGGCAAACTCCGGATCCGTAAGCGCGCGAATGGAAAATCCAGAGATCTCAACGGCGCCATCTTCCGTCGGCACGATGATTTCGTGAGGGCTATAGGTCATCCGATCCCAGTTGGCTCGCTCACGCTCGCCGGGAAGCAGTTCGTCGAGAGGCGCGGTTGCCCAGGTGTGATTGGCGAATAACACTCTGACCTCATCGCCGAGAACCCGCTCTTCGACGATGCGGCTATAGAGACTTGTGTCCCATGCGCGCTTGGGCGTCTGCTTTGTCGCCGTGGCGATGCTCATTCGATAGGTCTCCCAGGGTTCAACAGGTTCCACATATCCGCCAATTCGTCGTTATGCTCGTCGAGCAACGACCTGGCCATTCTTGGCAACGCATCTCCTTCGATAACTGTCAGGCCGGGCAATGCGACGGATGAGGAGCCGTCACTCCAACGAACGTGGCAATGCGGCAGGTGATGCCGCCCACGTTCGGCAACCTTGACCGCGATCGTAGCATCCATGGCCCAAGTTCCCTTGTCAACGAAGCCGAACGGACTATCCACGTGTGGAAGCGTGTGCGGATGTGCCAGGAAGCAGGCAGGGTTGGGAACCGTGGGTAACATATCGACGTCATAGGTTTGACTAGATGCGGCGTTCACATCGTCCGTGTCTGGCGAACGTTGGATTGCCTACCGTCAAGCCGTGCGCGGTGGCAGCAGTCGTGCAACTGACCGCGCGGTAGCCTTAGGCCGGTGAAGGCAGCGGATTCTTGGACCTGGCGGGGGGCAGTCTGATGACGTTCGAAGGTGGACAGTCACAGTCAATCGTGGCATGGCTCTTTGCGCTGATCTTGGCGTTGATCGGCGCGACGGGCCAATCTGCCCAAGACGCGGCGACACCGGCCGCTTCGCCGGTTGCTCCGGCCGCGGCTGACTGCGCCGCCGCGGAACCCAGCGGCTTGATTGTGTATCAAGCGCTAAGGGAATCAGACGCCGCTCCATCGGGCAACGTGATCGTGGTCGAACCCGCGACTGGCAACGTGCGGCACCGGGTCACCGTGCCGGGCACGACGAGGGTGTGGCCAACGTCAATGCCTGGCCGCGTATTCGTCAGCGGCGAGCAGGATCGTCTTCATTTGCTCGACGCGGATGCCGGCACGGTGACGGAGCTGGCGCTCCCCGAAGGCGATGACGACTACGTGCCTACCGGCGGGGCGGCATTTTCGCGTGGGCAAGGTACGCGGTACATGCTCCTGTCGAGCACACAGCAGTCTCAAGCAGTGCTCGTCGATCTCGAATCCAGCACCGTGACCGACTTGCTTGCGCTGACGGGTGAACGATTCGTCTTCTTCGGAATGGTCTCGCCAGACGACACGTACGCCGTCGTCACCTTTGACGACGGCGCGTATCTGATCCCGACCGCCGATCCGGCGGCGTTCCGGCAGCTCGGCGGCGACTCCAGGACCGGCGGCGCGGTGCTTTCGCCCGATGGCAGTTTAGTTGCCTACTACCGGGAGACTGGAGAGCAAGGCTTCGAGCTGATCGTCGAAGGGATCGATGGGTCGAACTCCCGGGTCGTTGCCACACACGATACGCCACTGACCGGGCAATTCGCCGGCTCGTCGGACCGGATCCTGGTTCGCACGATCGACACGCTGCTGCTGATCGACCTAGCCACGGGCGAGGAACGGGAGCTGCTCCACGAGTACGTCAGCGCATGGATCGTCGCCCCCGACGGCGGCAACGTTTTGGTGCAGAGCGGCGAAGAGGTGCGAAGTGAATCGGAGCTCGGCGAGGCCTGGGCGTGGATCGACCTCGATACGGGCGACACGACGGTGAACAGCGAACGCGACGATCACATACTGATCCCGCCGTCCGGCGATCCGCGCTGGGTCTTCATGGTGGATTCCCTCTTTTTCGGCGGCGGCAGCGAGGATGGCGATACGATCTACGCTTTCGACCTCACCACGGGTGATGTGCGAGCGCTCTTCAAGGCGCAACCAGGCGAGTCGTACCTACCGCCCTATGCCGCGAATCCCGATGGCCGGTATGCCCTGCTGTATGCGGGGTTGGAGGGAAGCGGCGCCCGGATACGATTGCTCGACAGTGCCGCCGGCACGGCGCGCGTTATCGCCGAGGGCGGCGGTGTGAGTGGCGGCGCGATTTCGCCTGACGGCTGTTGGATTACGCTGGAGACTATGACCGAGGTTGACGGGCGTAAGTCACGATTCATTGCAATCCAACCGATTGCGGGCGGCGCGGAGCGACCGGTCGCCGAAAACGGATTCCAGGCGATCTGGCTGGCCTCGTCGCGATAGGAACTCAACGAGACTCGAGTCTGTCAGCAGATCGGGAACGGATTCTCCTGAGGGACGCGGATCCCATCTCGTATGTCCAGCCGTTGCTCGACTATCGGAGACTCTTTGTCGACTTCGAATGGGAGAGCGGCGGGTCGTGGGCGCTGATCGACCTCGAAGCCGGCGGGAGTCACCGGTACCGGAGCGGTGAGCGGGCAATCTCGTTCGGGATTGGCGGCGCACCGGCAGATCTGCGCTGGCTCACGTTGGTGAACGTCTTGCCGGACGAGTATCCAGGGCCCGACGAGGACGTGCTGCCGGTCTCGATCCTCGACGCCCGCACCGGCGACTTAGTGCTGATCGAGGAGTTGACCCAGACAACTGGCGCAACGATTGCGACCACTGCCTGGACGCCTGACGGTCATTACACAGTGGTCAGTGTTTATGACGATGACGGAGCCACACTCTGGCGGGCCGACAGCGAAAGCACGACGGCGGAACAGGTCGTCGAGGGATCAGACGTGCTTGGCTATTTCTCTCCCGACGGCTGCTGGATGGTATTGATGTCCGCGGAGGAAAGCGGCGACGGGATCAGCGGAGTGACCGAGATTGTGCCGCTCCGCGGTGGAGTGCCGGTCCTGACGATCGAGGGTTACTCCGTCGTCTGGGTTGCGTCTTAGCAAATGCTGGCAGGAGGTATCTGTGACGGAGAAGCGCGTTGTTTGGCGGTTGGTCCCCGTCGCTCTATTAGCAGCGGCGTTCGGGCTAACGGTCGCGGGAGGTCTCTTGGCCAGCGTGGCCGCGTCGGCGCCCGGGACTGCTGTGGCGTGCCGGCCGAGTGAATCGCTGCTCTTGGTGCAACAACTAGGGGCGCTTTCAAGTGCGGCCGCGTTCCATGACGACCTGATCGTCATGGATAGCTGTGGGACAGAGCTGAGACGGATTACGGTGCCGCAGCCCGCCTTCGTCCGCCCGACGGCGCGGGCAGCGCAGGCGATCGTCCATACCGGCTGGCCGTACCATAGCAACCCCACGGGCCCGACCTTTCTCGTCGATGCGGCGACTGGCTCCTCTCTGAGACTGGCGATGCCGGAAATGGATCCGTCCGTCGCCTGGGGCTCATCCTCTGAGCTCATGACCATGGGAAGTACGCGGTGGATGCTCGTCGGTCACACCGATACCGATCCGCTCGTCTATCTCGTCGATCTCGAAACTGGTGCGGCGACAGATTTGCTTGCAGCCCTGCCCGCCTCCGTCGGCGACATCGGCGAGATCGAATTGGTGGCGCTGCTGCAGGGTGACGAGTATGTCTACCTCGACGCCTGGAAT
>JBOGUE010000324.1:0-11886 GCA_050695955.1 Thermomicrobiales bacterium
ACGTCGTACCGCAGCCCTGCTGCGCGCAGGGCCGCGGCCACGTCGTCGATCGCGCCGAGGTGGTCTTCCCCGACGAGGACCGTCACGTCGATCACGTCGGCGCCTGCACCAGCCCCGCGCCGACGTCCCGCGGCGGCGCGGGCAACGAACGCACGCCGCGCACCACCAGATCCCACAAGTCGCGTCCCCGCGTCGCCGGGTTGGCCTCGGCGAAGAGTCCGGCGATCCCCGCCACGTGAGGCGTCGCCATGCTCGTCCCGTTGATCGTCCGGTACAGGATCGGTCGCGGCCAACTGGAGCGCACGTCCACTCCCGGCGCGGCGATATCGAGGTCGCCCCCCTCCGGATTAATGCCGCCGTTCGAGAAGGAGGCCACGAGCAGCTCCGGGTCGAGCGCGCCCACCGCCATGATCGATGGGCAATTGGCTGGGTGGGAAACCGGTTGGATCGACGCCGGCCGGGCACTGTCGTTGCCCGCCGCCGCCACGATCAGCGTTCCCCGCGCCAGCGCCCGCTGCGCCGCCAGCTCGAACACGGTGGAGTAGGGGTCGCCGGGGAGCACGGTCGCCCCCAACGACATCGAGACGATGGCGCAGCCGTTTTGCATCGCCCACTGGATGCCGGCCAAAATCTCCCCATCCGTGCCGCTCCCCCGATTGTTCAGCACCTTGCCGGCGAAAATCTCCGCCTCGGACGCCACGCCGTATCGCGGCAGCACGCCGGGCTGCTGGGGTCCGCAGGCCGTGCCGATGACGTGGGTGCCGTGCCCGTGTCCGTCCTGCACCTCCTCGCCTGCCACGAACGACTCAGCCGTGATCGCCCGCCCCGCAAAATCGGGATGGTCCAGATCGAGACCGGTATCCAGCACCGCCACGCGCACGCCCCGGCCGGTGTATTGCGACGCGGCGACGTTGGTCGCCTGCAACCCCCACGTCAATTCCGTCTCGTCCGGGGGCGGGGTCTCCTCCGGCAGCAGCAGCCGCTCGGCCAGATGGTTGACCGCGTCCCGGTAGCCGCGCAGATAATCCCCGACCGCTCCGGGGAGCGCCTCACCGGGCCATCCCGCCGCCATCGCGTAGACAATCCGTTCCGGCTCCACGGCCAGAACACCGCCCTCTCCGCTGGCCGCCATCGCCCCCACCGCCGCGAGTTGATCCGGCGGCGCCTCGGCGACCATCACCCCCAATTCTGCGAAGACCACGGCGTCCGCGCCCTCTGGATGCGGGTTCGCTGGCGCATCGAGCTCCGACGCGCTGACCACCGTCATCCCGGCGACGTTCGACACCGCCTCCACGGTCGCCCGGACCGTGCCCTCCCGCATCACAATCAACGACCGCCCTGTCGTGCCCGGCAAGACCGCCCGTTCGTCCATCGTCTTCTCCTCTGCCGATCGCCCGCTCAGTCTTTCACCGCCCAAAGGTACGCCACCGCCACCGCAAACGTCCCATCTCCGCGCTCTACCAACGGACGCAGATGGTCCGAGAATCGCTCGATCTCATCAGCTGTCAGCGCCTCGGCCAGCGCTTCCGCCAGCGTCGAGGCGAGCGGATTCGGCGCAACCCGCAAGTACGTCTCCCAGCGTTGCGGCCGGTGCGGCGCCACGTCAACCCGGAGCTCCAGGTGTCGTTCCGCGATCCCGGCCTGCTCGGCAAATGCCAGCAGGTCACGCTCGTCGAAGTCGAACATCGGGTTGGACGCCATTGGCAGGTGCTGCTCGAAGGCGGCGTTAATCTTGGCGACGAGGTCCAGCATGGGCGACACGTCGTAGCCGCCGCACCGGTGCGGTGGCTCCGGCTCGCACAGGCGGTTAACCGGTTCGTAGAGCGAAATCCGCCCGTTCGGCCGTAGTACGCGGGCGAATTCCGCGAATGCGCGCTGCTTCTCCTTGACGTACGCCAGCACTGAGCGCGTCGTGACGACGTCGACCGACGCATCCTCGATCGAGGAGAGATCCTCCGCGGCGGCGCGCACAAATCGGCATCGGTCAACGACGCCCATCTGCTCAGCGAGCGCACGGTCATGGTCCAGAAGGTCCTGCGACACGTCGCTGAGGATCACCGTGCCACGCTCCCCGACCCGCTCGACCGCACCGAAGGCAATCAGCCCGTCGCCGGTTCCCACGTCGAGCACCGTCTCGCCAGCGCCAACCCGGGCGTTGTCGAGCACGCGATCGCGCACCTTCGCCACACGCTCGATCGTGTGCCGCAGCTCGTCGGCATCACCGCCGTGCCGCCGTTGCAGCAGCCAGGCCGCCCATTGATCGAGGAGTCGTTCCGCCACAATGCCGCCCTCAATACCCAATTGTCGCATGCGGCTGGACGCGTGTAGGGGCGGATCGGGTGCCCTTTGGGCGATGTCCGCCCGGTCGCGAATGCGAACGTCGAGCCAATTGGAGAGGCCCGTGACATCGGACCAGGGCGGACACGGCGGTCCGCCCCTACCACAACCCGCGAAAAGCGCGACCGCCGCCCTACGGCAGCCACCCCCTCACCACCGGCCCCACCTGTCCCTCGCTTGCCGGCGCCGGCGCCCCGAGTCGCTCTCGGATCGCCAGCCCGAAGCCGGCCAGCTCCGCCCCGCCCTCGGTCCCGAACAACGCCTCATCGATCCGCCACGTTCGCATCCGGCCCGCCTGGGCGATCAGCCTCAGCAGGCCGCGGCGGGAGAGCGAGGTCCGGAGTTCACCGCGCCACCCTCCCATGAGCGAGCCAAGCCGCCCGGCGCGCTCTCCGTTCCGCCACAGCCCACGACGCGCCAATGCCTCCCTTGACCCGGCAACCGCATCCACGACAGGCAGCCCGATAGCCGCGCGCACACGGTCTGTCTGCATCGGTCCGTGTCCATCACCCTTGATCTCCAACGCGTCGTCCAGCCGACAGAACCCACCATCCAGCCCGGCCACCAGCAGACCGGGCGGCAACAGGACACCGTGCGCCTCTCGGCTAACCAGATCGAGGCGCAGCAACGCGATCGCCGGCTCACCAGCGTCACCCGCCACAACCAGCAGCACCCGCGCCGGTTGCCCCCACAGGATCGCCCCCTTGCCGGGACCGGGCCGTGCCACCTCACACCACATCCCCAGCCACGAGGCGACCGCGCCGAGCGCAATCAGCGGCCGCGCCGATCGGTAGGCCGTCTGATTCCCCGGCTCGGCGATACCGACGTTGGCGCGGATGCGGCCGAGCCGCCGGGGGAGGTGATGCACCAACCGCGATGCGAGGACGTCCCGGTTGAGCAACCCGCCGCGTTCCCGGTAATCCGCCACCAGCAGCCGGCCCCAACCACGACCCCGCCGGAAGTGGTGCCGCGCCAATCGCCAGGGCGTGCGGCACGGGCTGCGATGGATGAAGCGCACCGCTGGGTCGCGCAACGCGACATAACCTCGCCGCACCAGCGCCCGGTTGACCGCCGTATCCTCGCCGGTCCGCACCCCCTCCGGGAAGCCGCCAACTTCCAACAGCGGCAGCCGGGCATAGGAGCAGTGCGCCGGCGGCCCATTCAGTTCCGCCGGCCGGTGCCCCGGCAACCCCTCCGCATGGTCAAGGAAGTAGGAGGCCCACCCCGCGCGCGTCGGCGTCCCGTTCAGCGCCACCCCCGTCACCATCGCGTAGCCGCGCCGATGGGCCGCAAGGCGTGCGGCCAAACTCCCCGGCGGCAGCTCAACGTGCGAGCCCGGGAAACTCACGTACGTCCCCGTCGCCACCCGCAACCCGGCATTGCGCGCCTCTCCCGGCAGCGCCGGTTTCGCCAACTCGACGACCGTCACCGCCGGAAACCGCTCCCGCACGATCGCCGCCGTCCGGTCGCTCCCGCTCGTCACCACGATCACCTCGAACGGCTCCGGACACGCCTGCCCCACCACCGACCCCACCGTCCGCGCAATCGTCCCCTCGTCATTCTGCGCGATGACGATGGCCGAGAGCGAAGGCGGCAGGCGGCAGGCGTCAGGCGTCAGGAGGAGATCACCTCTGTCGCCCTGATCCTCCGTCGTATCTTCTGTCGCCTGTCGCCTGTCGCCTGTCGCCTCTCCTAACAGCACCGGCAGCCCCGCCGGCCGCGGCTCCCAGCGGCGCAACTCACCTGGCGCCGGCGTGTGCAGGAGATGGCCGTATTCCGCCTGGAACTCCCGTGCCGGGTCGGCTTCGAGGTACTTCTGAAAGCGGTTCGACCGCCGCTCCTCCGTCATGCCGCCCAGGTGCTGGATGCGAAGCGTCGTGCGCAGCCACAGGGCGCGGGGGATCGACGTCGGGATGGGTGGGAAATGGAGCCGGCGATCGGGGAAGCGCTGCCCCGGCTCGTAGGCGAAGAGACGGTAGACCCACTGGTAGCGCGGCAGAAAGCGCTCGCCGTCGCCGCGCATCGGCACGTGCCGGAAGCCGTAGGCGCATCCCGGCAGCGCGTCGGTCGCCAAAAACTGCCGCAGGGCGGCCGCATCCCCCGCGTCGATCCGCTCGTCGGCGTCGAGCGAGATGATCCAGATCGGGTCGAGCGCCCCCGCGGCCTCGAACAGCCGGTTCCGATTCCCCGCGTCGTCCCACGTCCGGTAGTCCGGCCGGGTCCGATTCGTCAACAGGGTCGCCACCAGCGGATTGCCGCGCAGCAATGCCCCCGTCTCGTCCGTGCTCCCGTCGTCGAGGGCGACGACCGCGTCGCAGACCCGAGCGGCCGAAGCGAAGAACCCCGGCAGGTCGCCCGCCGCGTTCCGCGCCGGGAGCAGACACACGACCTCGCACCGCGTCACCCCGAACCTCCCCTGTCTCGTCTCGCCCCCGCGTCTCCTTAGTCTACCTATGATGCTTCCCGGCCACGCCATGGCCCACGCGGCCGATTCGGTCCTAGAACCCGCGTTGCAATCCTCCGTTCTATCCCCTATGGCCTATTTGGTGAAGAAAAAATGGGCCATACGGGTCTTTGCTGAAGATGATAATCCTTGATAGATTGGTAGCCACGTCTACGACGCCAAACATCGAGCGTGTCGGACTCGCGCGGCGTGGGACACGGATCATTGTGCGGCCGTGATTCGCGGATGCAGACGACCGTGCCGCACGGCGAGCCGGGCGGATCGCGCCGGGTGATGGGACGAGGAGCGGGAGGGTTTTCCGATGTCGCCACGCGGCACGGGGGGATCTATCGACGCCGTGCAGGCGAGCATCGCGCTGGGCCAACGCGGCGAGTTGCGTCTGACTTCGTCCCACGGCTTCGGCGCCTCGCTCCCGCCCCATGCCGAACCGGTCGCCGGCCGGGCGCGGCCGGTCTCCGTTGCCGCCAAACGTGCCTTCGATGTCTGCTTCGCGCTCACCCTGTTGCTCCTCACCGGCCCGCTTTGCCTGATCGTCGCCGGGCTGATCGTGCTCACCTCGCCTGGTCCGATCCTCTTTCACCAGGTCCGCTGTGGCCACCACGGCGATCGCTTCGTCTGCCTCAAGTTCCGGACGATGGTCGCCGACGCCCAGCGCATCCTCGAGCGCGACCCGCACCTGCGGGAGGCCTTCGGTGCGGCCTGGAAGCTCTACCACGACCCCCGCGTTACCCGCCTTGGCCGCTGGCTGCGCAAGCTGAGCATCGACGAGCTGCCGCAGTTGGTGAACGTGTTGCGCGGCGAGATGAGCATCGTCGGCCCGCGTCCGGTCCAGCCGGCCGAGTTAGAGCAGCTCTACGGACCACGCGGCAAGGTCGTCTTCAGCGTCAAGCCCGGTCTCACCGGCCTCTGGCAGGTCTCCGGCCGTTCCCAGCTCAGCTACGAGGAGAGGATCGCCCTCGATCTGGAGTACCTGCAACGCCGCGGTTTCTGGTTCGACCTCGTCCTCGTCCTGCGCACCATCCCGACCGTCCTCTGGAAGCGGGATGCGGTTTAGCGCCATGACGTCCCCCCCTCGCCCGGCCCCTACCGGAGCCCTGCCGCCGGACCTCCGGGTCCTGATTGCCGGCATCAACTACGCGCCGGAGGAAACGGGCAACGCTCCCTATACCACCGGCCTCGCCGAGCACCTCGCGGCCATCGGCTGCCAGGTCACGGTCCTCACCGGCATGCCCTACTACCCAACCTGGCGCATCCACGATGACTACCGCGGCCGCCTGCGCGGTCGCGAAGCGATCAACGGCGTCGATGTCCGCCGCGTCCGCCAGTATGTGCCACCTCGGCAGTCGGCGGTGCGGCGCGCTGCCTTCGAATCCTCCTTCTTGATCCAAGGGCTGACGGTCCGCGGGGTCCCACGTCCTGACATCGTGCTCGGTATCCTGCCCAGCCTCAGCGACGGTATCCTCGCGGCGCTCGCGGCGCGACGATATCGAGTGCCCTTCGGCTTGCTGGTCCAGGATCTCGTCGGCCATGCGGCAGCCCAGAGCGGCATCGCTGGCGGCGCGCGCGTTGCCGGCGTCACCTCCGCCGTCGAAGGCTGGGTCGCCCGCCAGGCTGAAGGCATCGCTGTAGTCGCCGAAGGATTCCGATCACCGTTGGAGCGGCTCGGCGTCGAGCGAGATCGCGTCGTGCGCGTCCGCAATTGGAGCCACATCACGCCGGCGACCATGTCGAGGGAGCGGGCGCGGGCCTCCCTGGACCTTCCGCTCGACCGCCCCATGTGCCTCCACGCCGGGAACATGGGCCTGAAGCAGGGATTGGAAAACGTCGTGGACTGCGCCCGCCTCGCCGCGAGCGCCGCCCCCGATCTCCTCTTTGTGCTCCTCGGCGATGGCAACCAGCGCGCCATGCTCGAAGACCGCGCACGCGGTCTGCCCAACGTGCGATTTCTTCCGCCGCAACCGGAGGCGGCATTCCCGAACGTCCTCGCCGCCGCCGATGTGCTGCTCGTCAACCAGCGACCGTCCGTGACCGACATGTCGTTGCCGGGCAAGCTGACGTCCTACTTCGTCGCTGGCCGCCCGGTCGTGGCCGCTGTCTCCCCGCACAGCGAGACGGCGCGCGAACTCCGCGGCGCCGGCGCCGGCTTGGTTGTCGATGCCGGCGATCCGGAGGCGCTCCTGGCGATCTCCCTGCGCCTGATCGCCGATCCGGTCCTCGCCGCCGAGTTTGGCGAGCGGGGGCGGTCGTTCGCGCGGGATCACCTGAGTCAACACGCGGCGCTCGCCTGCCTCGAACGCTTTTTGGCAGGCATCCACGGCGGGTGGCATGAGCAAACCGCACCGGCAATGGCAGCGGACTAACTGGGTACCGTCCGGCAAGCGTGCATCGTGCAACCAGGGAAGGTAAGGATCATGGAGCAGCAGACGCGTGTGCTGGTGACGGGCGCCGGTGGATTCATCGGTCACCACCTGACCACCTATCTCAAGCGACAGGGCTATTGGGTGCGCGGCGTCGACGTGAAGCTGCCCGAGTTCGCGCCGACCGATGCCGACGAGTTCGAACTGCTCGACCTGCGCCGCTGGGACAACTGCCTAGGCGCCACTCGCGGCATGGACGAGGTCTATGCCCTTGCCGCCGATATGGGAGGGATGGGCTTTATCTCTGCCCATCACGCGGAGATTCTGCGCAACAACGCGCTGATCAATCTCCATACCCTGGAGGCCGCGCGGGTCAACGGCATCCGACGGTACCTTTTCACATCGTCGGCCTGTATCTACCCCGAGTACCTCCAAACTGTCACCGACGTTAAGCCGCTCCGGGAGGAGGATGCGTACCCTGCCCAGCCGCAGGACGCCTACGGTTGGGAGAAACTCGTCAGCGAGCGCCTCTGCCGATACTACACGGAAGATTATGGGTTTGACACCCGCTGCGTGCGCTTTCACAACATCTTCGGGCCGCTCGGTACCTGGACCGGTGGTCGCGAGAAGGCCCCGGCCGCGCTCTGCCGCAAGGTCGCGGTCGCGAAACTGACCGGCAACCCCGAGATCGAGATCTGGGGCGACGGCGAGCAGACCCGGTCCTTCTGCTACGTCGACGACTGCGTCGAGGGCATCTATCGCCTGATGCGCTCGGACTACCGCGAGCCGCTCAACCTTGGGCAGGACCGCATGCTCTCGATCAACGAATTAGCCGGCATCATCGCGGACATCGCTGAGATCCGGATCGTCAGGAAGCAGGTGCCCGGCCCCCAGGGCGTGCGAGGTCGCAACTCGGACAACACGCGCCTACGTGAGGTGCTCAATTGGGAACCCCAGATCGCTCTCGACGACGGATTGGTTCGTACCTACGATTGGATCGAGGAGCAGGTCCGCCGAACCGGTGACGTCTCGCTGTTCTCGAACCATGCGGCCGACCCGATGCTCGTTGCCAGCGCGACTCAAGGGTAATACCACTCGTGAAAGCACGCCTGAAGCACAACCTGAAGAACCAGTCGTTCAAGGCCTTCATGACCCTCGACCGGCTCGGCGTCCACGTCTTACCCAGGCACTTCTATACGCCGGTCGCCGATCATGGCTGGCTGCGGCACAACCGGGAGGCGTGGATCGGACGGGCCAGTCTCGCGGGCGTGCATTGGGATCTCCGGCAACAGTTGTCGTGGCTGCAAGATCTCTGCGCGTCCTATTATCACGAGGTCGCCGATCTGCACTTCGCCGCCTCACTCGCTCAGTACGGTAGTGGCTTCGGCCCGATCGAGTCGCAGGTGCTCCACTGCGCCATCCGCACCCTCTGTCCGCCTCGCGTGATCGAGATCGGTAGCGGGATGTCGACGGCCTGTATGTTGCACGCCTCCGCCCTCAACAAGGCCGACGGCAGGCCCGAATCGCGGATCACCTGCATCGAACCCTTTCCCAAACCGCGGTTTCGCGACGTCGCGACCGTCACCCACATCGAACAACTCTGCCAGATGGTCCCCAACTCCGTCTTCTCGCAGTTACAGGCGGGCGATCTCCTCTTCATCGATTCGAGCCATGCCGTGAAGACCGGCTCCGACGTGATCAAGATCTACCTCGACGTCTTGCCGCACCTACCGGCCGGCGTCTACGTCCACGTCCACGACGTCTACCTGCCCTACGTCTACCCCCGGCGGGCGCTGCTCGACTACTTCGGTTGGCAAGAGACGCCATTCCTCCTCGCGTTGCTGACCGGCAACGTACACCTTTCCGTGCTCTGCTGCCTCTCGGCACTGCACTACGACCACCCAAAGGAGTTGGCGGCCTTACTGACCGCCTACCGACCCCAGCGTAACGACGAAGGGCTGATGATCGACGGCGACGACGACCGGCATTTCCCGTCGAGCCTCTGGCTGCGCACGAACGACGCGCGAGAACGCCTGTGAGCGGTTATCGTGCCCAGGTCGCCATGGTCTGCCCCGAAACGCACCTGCCGCTCACAGAGGTGTCGCTGGCCGGCGCCGAGGCGTCGGTCGCGGGTGGCGGACCCCTGCGACCGCGCCCCAACGACACGCCGTCGCCGGTCGGGCCCACCCCCCGCGTGCTGGTCCGGGATGACCGCGCCCGCGCCTACCCGATCCTCGACGGTATCCCCGTCCTGCTCGGCCCAGAAGCCCTCGTGCCGGTCGATCAAGCGCGCGTCGTCGATCTGACCGATCCCCGCTACGACGAGGCGTACCGCGAGTTGGAGCACTACAACGCGGTTGCCATCGACGAGGCACGCGACGTCGCGTCGTCGCACGCCGCACGCTATCTCGCACCGATCCTGCGCCTATCCGAGAGGGATCGCGGCGCCTTTCCCGAGCCGCGCTCCGTCTGGCTGAGCGCCCTCCACGATGCCGCCGCCGAGTGGGATGCCTTCGCCCATTTCGCCCCCCTCGCCGGCAAGCACGTCATGCAGCTTGGCGGCACCGGCCTCCACGCCGTCAAGTTCCTCCTCGCCGGCGCCGCCGAAGCCTGGCTGATCAGTCCCATGGTCGGCGAGTTGGTCCTCACCCGCGCGCTCGCGGAGTACGCCGGGGTCGGCAACCGCCTTCACTGCGCCGCCGGCGTTGGCGAGGCCATTCCCGTCGCCGATGAGACCTTCGACGCCGTCTACACGGGCGGCTGTCTCCATCACATGCGGACCGAGATCGCCCTACCCGAGATTGCCCGCGTCCTTGCGCCCGGCGGCAAATTCGCCGCCCTCGATCCCTGGCGTGCCCCCCTCTACACCCTCGGCACGAAGCTCCTCGGCAAGCGCGAGGAGAAGCTGATCGGCAAGCGCGAAGTCGGCGTCTACTGCCGCCCGATGACCCCCGCACGCGTCACGCCCCTCGCCCAGCACTTCGACGACGCGCGCGTCATCCTCCACGGCACGCTCACCCGCTACCCGCTAATCGCCCTCTGGAAGTTCGGCATCACCGTCCCCGTCCCCATCGCCTGGTACCTCAACGCCGTCGACGACCGCCTTTGCTCCCTCATCCCCGGCCTCCGCGCCAAAGGCAGCAGCCTCGCCCTCCTCGGCACCAAACCCCCTCGCCACGCTGAGCCGCACCCTCTCCCTTGTCATGCCGAACCCCCACCCCGTCATGCCGATCGCAGAGAGGAATCCGCCTCTGCCAGAGACGTCCTTCGCACGAGCCAGACGCCGAATGGGTCCCAGCCATGCTGATCGATCGCCCAACCCTCCCCGATCGCTACCACCAACCTTGGCGCGGACCGTTCGACTCGCGCATCGAGGCGGCGCTCCATCCGGGCATCCATATCCTCGACGTCGGCGCCGGCCGCAACCCGACCATTGGACCGCCCGCCCGCCCGCCCGCCTGCCACTACGCCGGCCTCGACGTCTCGCCCAACGAGCTCGAAGCCGCCGGCCCCGGCGCCTACAACGAAACCTGGGTGCAGGACGCGGCGCGGCGCGTGCCAGAGCTGGAGGGCCGCTTCGACCTGATCGTCAGTTGGCAGGTGCTGGAACACGTCAGACCGCTCGATGCCGTCTTTGCCAACCTCCATGCCTACCTGCGGCCGGGCGGCCGGGTCGTGGCGATGCTCTCGGGCAAGTTCTCCGCCTTCAGCGTGATCAACACCGTCGTCCCCCAACCGGTCGGCATCTGGGCCATGCACCGCCTGCTCGGCCGCGACCCCGCATCCGTCTTCCCCGCCTACTACGACCGCTGCTGGCACGGCGCGATCGCGCGCGTGCTGACGGACTGGTCGGAAGTCGAAGTCGTGCCCTGCTACGTTGGCGCGGTCTACTTCTCCTTCTCCGGCCTCCTCCAACGCTGCTACCTCGCCTACGAAGAGTGGGCCGTCCGCAACGCCCACCACAACCTGGCCACCCACTACCTCATTTCGGCAGTCTGGTGACTGCCATGAGAACCGCTGCCCTCGTTCTCGTCGCCCTCCTGCCCTGGCCGCTCAAACGGCCGATCTATCGCTGGCTGTTCCGGTGGACGATCGAGCCGGGCGCGCGCGTCGGTCTCTGCGTCATCACTGCCGGCCACGTCCACCTCGGCCGCCAATCGCGCATCGGCCACTTCAACGTCGTGCGCAACGTGCCGCGATTGGTCCTCGGCCACCACGCGGCAATCGGCCAATGGAACTGGATCACCTGCGGCGAGCACTTCGTCGGTGGCCGCGCCGCCGTGCCCCCGCCGAAAGAGCAGGGACTCTTCATGGCGCCCTACGCGGCCCTCACCTCTCGCCACTACGTCGACTGCCCCGGCGGCGTCTCCATCGGCGACTACGCCGTCGTCGCCGGCGTCCGCTCCAGCCTGATCACCCATGAGGTCGACTTCGACACCTCGACCATGGTTTGCCGCCCGATCAGGATCGGCAAATACAGCTACGTCGGCTCAAACGTCAAAATCACCCCCGGCTCCTCCGTGCCCGATTTCTGCGTCGTCGGCATGGGCGCCGTCGTCGCCGGCGAGTTGACCGAGGAGCACACCCTCTACGCCGGCGTCCCGGCCAAGCCGATCCGCACGGTCGAGCACGGTTCCTTCTTCCGTCGGGAGAATCCCCGTGGCCTCTAGACCGCATCAGCTCTCCGTCATGCTGAGGCGCAGCCGAAGCATCCCCCGGCGAAGCCGC
>JBOGUE010000325.1:0-7877 GCA_050695955.1 Thermomicrobiales bacterium
CCGGACAACCGGGCCGCCGCCGCGCCCTTCCATTTGGGGGCAGGAGTCAGGAGCTAGGGGTCAGGGGCCGGCGATCGTGGCGACCAGCAATCAACAGCATGACCGCGCCAAAGAGACCAGTGAGGGGGATAGAGACGGCGGCGAACTGCCACGGTTCTCTGTTGGGCGTGTGCAACGGCAATGGGACGGCGGCGGCCCAAACCAGAGCAGCACCGAGCAGCGCCAGCGCCCAGCCACGCCAACCTACGCTCATTCGCAGTGCCACGGCGGCGGAGAGTTCGAAGCACGTCAGCGCGAAGATGAACGGACCAAACGAAAAGGTCGTGATGACGACGACGACCATGGAGAGTCCTGCCGCGGCGGCCACCTCGATCCACGACCGCCACAAAAAACCCAGCGGTGTCAGGATGATTGCAGCAGATAAGCAAGCCAGAAAGGCGGTGGCAAACATGATTGGCTCCCGCGGCAATCGCCGGCATGAGCGCCGCCCGCCTCTCACTCATTTAATCGGATGACAGTTCAAACCATGCATCCGTCGTTGACGCTATGCCGTCCATCGTTCATCATCCAAGCAACGCGCCAGGAGGTCAGCCATGTCCGTCGCCATTCGCCCACTCACCTACGACACGCTGCTCGAAATGCCGGATGATGGCAACAAGTATGAGATCATCGGGGGGGAGCTGTTTGTGACTGCCGCGCCCGCCGAACCGCACCAGTGGGCCTCGATCCGATTGGTTTCGAAACTGCACGTCCACGTCGACTCCAACGGCCTCGGCCAGGTCTACCACGCGCCGGTCGACGTCAGGTTGGCACCGCATGACATCGTCCAACCAGACATCATCTTCATCAGTCGGGAGCGTCAGTATCTCTACCAGGGTAGCGTTTTCGAGGGACCACCCGAGTTGGTCATCGAAATCTTCTCTCCGTCTACTCGAAAGCGCGACGAAACGATCAAGCTCGCCATGTATGCACGTGCCGGCGTACAAGAATATTGGATGGTCGATACGGATGCCCGATCGATCACCATGTACGTGTTGTCGCAAGACGGTGGCTACCAACGAATTGAATCGGTCGGCGGGATAGTCCGCTCAACGGTCGTCCCAGGATTCGAGATCGATGTCAATGCCTTCTTCGCCATGATGGTCTAAGGACGGCCGCCTGACTGTTGCGCGCGCTTGCGGGCTTTGCCGCGCTCGTCTTGGGTGAGCAGGCGCTTGCGCAGGCGCATCGCCTTCGGGGTGACCTCCAGCAGTTCGTCGTCGGCCAGGAAGTCGAGCGATTGCTCGAGGCTAAGGACGACCGGCGGCGTCAGACGCTCCTGAATATCCTGGGTGCTTGCCCGCATGTTGGTCAGCTTCTTGGCGCGGCAGACGTTGACGGCGAGGTCGTCCTGCCGCGGTTGCTGGCCGACGACCATCCCCTCGTAGACCTCAGTACCGGCGACGACGAACGTGACGCCGCGCTCCTGCGCGTTCGCCAAGCCATGCCCCAGCGCCACGCCCGTTTCCGACGCGACGAGAGCACCGGACCGCGTCGAGGCGATCGGTCCCAACCATGGCTCGAAGCCGATCAGGCGCGAGGCCATCACGCCGTTCCCTTTGGTGGCGGTCAGGAAGGCATTACGTAGCCCAATCAGCCCGCGGGTGGGGATCGCGAACTCCAAGCGGACGTTGCCTCGCCCGTCGTTCACCATGTCAAGCATTCGCGCCCGTCGTCCCCCAACCAGATCGGTCACCACCCCGACGAAGGGCTCAGTCGTGTCTATGAGAAGGTGCTCGATCGGCTCCATGACTTGGCCGTTTTCTTCATGGGTGATGACCTCGGGCCGGGAAACCTGGAACTCGAATCCCTCGCGCCGCATCGTCTCGATCAGGATCGAAAGGTGCAATTCGCCGCGACCCGAGACCGCGAAGATGTCCGGCTGCTCGGTCGGCGCCACCCGCAGCGAGAGGTTCGTCTCCAACTCGCGATAGAGCCGCTCGCGCAACTGCCGCGACGTCGAGTACTGCCCGTCCCGTCCGGAAAACGGGGAAGTATTGACGCCGAACGTGAGCTTTAGCGTCGGCTCTTCGATCTCGGCGGATGTGAGCGCTTCGGGGGCGTTCGGGTCGGCAAGGGTCGCACCAATCCGCGCGTCCGCAAAGCCGGCGAGGGCGACAATCTCGCCCGCGGCCGCTTCCGCGACGTCCCGGCGTCCCAGCCCATCGAAAATCGCCAACCAGCTGATCTTCTGCCGGACCGACAGCCCATCAGACGTCAGGTGAACCAACGACTCGCCGGCGCGGATCCGGCCGCGATTGACCCGACCGATGGCGATCCGCCCACGGTGCGGGTCGAAGTCGAGCGAGGCGATGAGGAGCTGTGCCGGGCCGTCGGGATCGGACGCCGGGGGCGGAATTTGGGCCAGGATTGTCTCGAAGAGCGGTCGCAGGTCGGGCTCCAGCTCGGCCGGCGCGAAGCCGGCGCGACCGTCGCGCGCTATCGTGTAGAGGATCGGGAAGTCGAGCTGCTCGGGATCGGTGGCAAGGTCGAGAAAGAGGTCCTGGGTGAGCGAGACAACCTCGTCCGGGCGGGCGTTGGCGCGGTCGACCTTATTGACGACGACGATCGGGCGCAGGCCGAGCGCGAGCGCGCGTTGGAGCACGGTTCTCGTCTGCGGCATCGGTCCCTCGACCGCGTCGACCAACAGCAGGCAGCCGTCGGCCATGTTCAGGACGCGCTCGACCTCGCCGCCGAAGTCGGCGTGGCCCGGCGTGTCGATGATGTTGATCTTGACGCCCTCATAGGTGATCGCGGTGTTCTTGGCAAGGATCGTGATCCCCCGCTCCCGCTCCAAGTCGCTGGCGTCGAGGATCAGCTCGCCCGCGGCCGACGGGTCCCGGAAGACGTTGGACTGCTTGAGCAAGCCGTCGACCAGCGTCGTCTTGCCGTGGTCGACGTGGGCGATGATCGCGATGTTGCGTAGCGCCGCCCGCGTCGTTAGGTTGGCTGGAAGATCCACAATCTGTTGCACCGCGTCCTATCGCTTCCGAACACCCGGCGGTTTCCTGCCGGGCAGCAAATGCGGCCCGTTCCCCCTGGCATCCGGGCCGCTCGGTCAAGGATACCACGGACTGGTTATGTCGCCTCGATACCTTGCCAATGCCTGAAGGGCCGAGTGGCTCACAAAGCATCCCCCAAAAGTCCTATCGAGGGGTTCCCTTTTGCGAAGCGGTCT
Organism: Thermomicrobiales bacterium; assembly: GCA_050695955.1. Classification (GTDB taxonomy): domain Bacteria; phylum Chloroflexota; class Chloroflexia; order Thermomicrobiales; family UBA6265; genus JBOGUF01. Next base: position 3,218 of record JBOGUE010000325.1, read on the forward strand.
GCTATTGTGCGGTTGTGTGACAAGCGAAGAACCGAACGCATGGCGCGGAGCGTTGTCCCCGCGCCACGTCGCAGTTATTGGGGTCGCGTCGTTGTGACGCTCGACGAGGGGGACGTCGCGCGTCGGCCTGAGGGTCGTCTGGCTATGGCCTCCCATCGTCGTTCCGCCATCGTGACGCTGTTGCTGGTCGCCGCGTTCGCATTGGGCGGCAGTAGCGGCTTCATCGGCGCGGCGCCGATCCGCGGCGTCTCAGAAGAGGGTCCCTTCCCGAGCCCGACGGCGACCAACGCGCCCGTGGTTACGCCCCTCCCCTCGCCGACCGCCACTGAAACGCATGACGGGGTCGACCACGCCCGGCCGAAACCCTCACCGCGCCCGTTCGACAACCCGGCGGCCCAGCCGGAACCGACCGCGACCCCCACCGCGCCGCCAACGCCGACCCCCGAGCCGACGCCAACCGGTCCGCCGCGGCTGGATCATCCTGTCCTGCGCTGGCTGCCGGAGATCTTGAACGCCTCGGCGTCCACCGGTGTCGCGCCGGAGCTGATCGCCGGGGTCATGCAGGTCGAGTCCCAGGGCAACCCGAACATCATCTCGCCAGCGGGCGCCCGTGGTCTGATGCAGGTGATGCCGAGCAACTTGCTGGCGATGGGCTTCGGTGAAGGTTCGTGGCACGACCCGGCGTCGAACATCCTGGCCGGCGCACTCTATCTGGCGGGGAACGGCGTCGCCGCCTACTTCGGGTTCGGCTGCGACGTCTTCGGCACCTGCACCGACGTCTACGTCAGCGTCGTCTACGGCTGGTCGGCCTACTACGCGCCGATCTTCGCCAACCCATACGGCTCCGGCTTCGCCATCCTCGGCCCGGACTGGTCGCCGCCCGCCATCGCTCCCTTCGTCGAAGCGGCGCCTGAGCCGATCCCGACCGCGCCGCCGAGCACGCCAACGCCGGAGCCATCCGCGACGGCCACGCCTGAACCCGGCGCCACTGCAACGCCGATTCCCGAGCCGACCGCGCCGCCGACCGCGATCCCAACTGAGCCGCCAACGGAAGTTCCAACGGAACCGCCGACGGAAGTCCCGACCGAGCCGCCAACCGAGGTCCCGACGGAACCCCCACCACCGGACGAACCGCCGCCTGCCGAACCGCCGCCGGACGAGGCGGCCGGCTAGGGACGCGCCCCTCCCCGCGATCGCTCCTCCCATCGGGGATGAGGGCGGTGGGCGCTACAATCGCGGGTCGACCGGCTCGCTCTCGATCGCCAGCACGCCGAAGACGCACTCGTGAACGCGCCGCAGCGGCTCACGGGCGACGAACCGCTCCAGCGCCTCGACGCCCAGCGAGAATTCCCGCGGGGCGAGCGAGCGCTTGGCGGCAAGCCCACGCGGGCGCAGCCGCTCCAGGTGCTCGGGCGCGGTGTACTCCGGTCCGTAGATGATGCGCAGGTACTCTCGGCCACGGCACTTGATCGCCGGCTGCACGAGCCCGCGCGGCCCGCGGCAGATGAACGGCAGCGGCTTGACGACGATGCCCTCGCCGCCGCGTGCGGTCAGCGTCTCCCACCACTCGATCGCCGCCGCCACGCTCGCCGGGTCGGTGATGTCGACAATGCGATGGTCCGTCGCCAGCAGGAGCACGGGATCAGCGGCGCAGAGGCGGGCCAGCATCGCCAGGTGCCAGCCGTGATCCTTGTCGACGTGGACCGCGCCTTCCGAGGCGAGCAGGTGGAACGGGGCGAGTTTAAGGTCGATCAGTTGAGCGATCGGCCAGACGTATCGCTGGTATGCCTCGACGTATCGCTCGACCATGGCCAACCGCTCCTGCTGGCGCGCCAGATGCCCGTCGACGTCGACGCCGGCCTCGGACGCCGCCTGCAGGGCATCCACCGCCTCCGGGATGGCGGCTCGCGCGGCGGCGCCGACCGCGGCGTACTGCCGCCGCAGGAGTTCCTGCGCCTTGACCGACCAGGGCATCAGCTCGGCGTCGAGGCAGACCCAGTCGGTCGCTAGTTCCTTCCAGAGGCCGGCAGCGGTCATCGCCGTCCGGATTCGGTCGAGGAACCCGGATTCCATTTCGATGTCGTCGAAGAAGCGGCGGCCGGTGCGGGTGTAGCAGACGCCGGCCGTCCCGTCGACGACGCCGAACCGGCGGCGGGCCGCATCCTCGTCTCGGCAGAGGACGACGACCGCGCGCGAGCCCATGTGCTTCTCTTCGCAGACAACTCGCGGCACCCCCTGCTTGCGAAAGACGGCGAACGCCTCGGCTGGGTGCTCGAGGAGATCCGGCAGCGCGGATGTCTCGGTCGGCGACATCGTCGGCGGTAGGTAGATGAGCCACTTCGGATCGAGGGCGAACCGGCTCATCACTTCCAGCGCCGCGGCTGCATTCGCCTCCCCGATCGTCACCGCCCGCATCAGCCGGGTCGTGATCGTCCGCCGGCCGAGCACGTCGGCGAGGTCGAGGAGATCGTCGTGCCGCTGCTGGGCGGTCAGGTCCGGCATCTGCCCATCGATAGGCAAGGCACGGACAGGCTCGACGTAGATGCGGGCGGCCGGGACGGAGACGAGCTCCAGCTCTGGATAGCGCAGCGCGGTCAGCTTCCCGCCGAAGACGCAGCCGGTGTCGATGTTGATCGTCCCGTTCAGCCACTCCGGCTCCCGCACCGGCGTGTGCCCGTAGACGACCCGCGCCCGGCCGCGATAGTCAGCCGCCCAATTGACGCGCACCGGTAGGCCGAGTTCGTCCGATTCGCCGGTCGTCTCACCGTAGAGGGAGAAGTCGCGGACGCGGGCCGACGCCCGACCTTGCAACTCCTCCTTCATCCCGGCGTGGGCGACGACCAGCTTCCCGTCGTCGAAAACGTAGTGGCTGACCAGCCCATCGAGAAAGCCCTTCACCCGGTCCCGGAAGGTGGGCGGCTCCGCCTCGAGTTGGGCCAGCGATTCGGCCAGGCCGTGGGCGATTTGCACCTCCCGACCCTTGAGCTTGCGCAACAGCTTGGCGTCATGGTTGCCGGGGATGCAGAGCGCCGTGCCGGCCGCGACCATCGACATCACCAGGCGAAGCGTCTCGGGTACTTTCGGCCCGCGGTCGACCAGGTCGCCGAGAAAGACGGCCGTCCGGCCGGCAGGCGGCTGGACCGCATACTCGACTCCGCCGTCGTCCGCGAGCGTCTCCCTGACTTCGTAGCCGAGCTTCGCCAGCAAGGCGCACAGCTCGTCGAAGCAGCCGTGGACATCACCGATGACGTCGAACGGTCCGTGTTCTCCGCGCTTATCGACCCACAGCGGCTGGCGCTCGACGACGGCCGCCTCCACCTCCTCCGGCGTCGAGAGGACCCAGACGTAGCGAAAACCCGCTCGCTGCAAGGCGCGGAGGGAGCGGCGCAGCGCCTGGCTCTGGCGTCGGATCACATGCGCGCCGAAGTCTCGGTCGGGCCGCGCCCGGTTGCGCTCCCGCGCGATCCGCTCCGGCAGGTCGAGGACGATCGCGACCGGCAGGACGTCGTGTTCCCGCGCGAGGACGACGAGCGGCTTGCGGGCCTCCGGCTGGACGTTCGTCGCGTCGACGACGGTCAACAGCCCGCGCCGCAGCCGCTTGGCGACGATCAGCTGCAGCACCTCGAAGGCGTCGGCCGTCGCCTCCAGGCTGTTCTCGTCGTTGGAGACGAGGCCCCGGCAGAAGTCGGAGGAAATAACCTCGGCCGGCCCGAAGTGCGTGCGCGCAAAGGTCGACTTCCCCGAGCCGGAAACGCCGACGAGGACGACGAGGGAGAGGTCGGGGATGGTGAGGTTCATACCGGTTCACCGATCGGGGTCCGTCGCTCGAACACCGCCATCTGCGTCGGCGCGCCGTACTCCGGGTCATCCAGGCCGATCGGGAGATAGCGCACCGCGTACCCATGCGTCGCCGCGACGCGATCTGCCCAGGCGCGAAACTCGACGCGGGTCCACTCGAAGCGATGGTCGCGGTGGCGGAACCGGCCGGCGGGGAGCGGCGGGAAGCGCGCGTTGTACTCGCGGTTCGGCGTCGTCAGGACGACGGCGCCGGGTCGGGCAAATTCGAACAGCACGCGCTCGAAGGCGGCGAGGCGGGCTGGGTCCAGGTGCTCGATCACCTCGACCACGGCCGCCGCGTCGAAGCCGGCCAGGCGCGCGTCGCGGTAGGTGAGTGAGCCGTGCAGCAGCCGAACCCGTTCCCGCTCTTTCGGCGGCAAGCGATCGAGCCGCGGACGGTCGGCCGCGAGCTCGAGCGCCCGGATCGAGACGTCGACGCCGACGATCTCGGCGAACGCGGAATCGGCCAGCAGCAGGCGGAGCAGCCGCCCCTCGCCGCAGCCGAGGTCGAGGACGCGGCGGGCGCCGAGGCCCTTCAGCGCGGCGACGACGGCGCCGAGGCGCTGCGCGTGGAGCCCGATCCGCTCCTCAACCGCATCCTCCTCCCGGTTCTCGGCGACCGCCTCCTCGTCAGGATCAGGCTGGTCGTCGACGAGACGGGCGAGGGCCGCACGGGCAAGGCTGCGGCGATGCTTGAGGTATCGCTGGGCGATCAACTCGCGCTCCGCGTGGCTGGCGAGCCAGCCGGCGCCGTGGCGCAGCAGCTTGTCGATCTCGTCCTCACCAACCCAATAGTGCTTGTCGTCGTCGAGCACCGGGAGGA
>JBOGUE010000326.1:0-3772 GCA_050695955.1 Thermomicrobiales bacterium
GCTCGAGCAGGTCGCCGACGTGGCTTGGGACATAGACGCCGAAGAGCAGCATGACCAGGGCGAGCGGCGCCAGGGCGCAGATCGCCGGCGCGTACGCGCGCCAGTCTCGGCGGAGATCGGCGTGGTCTGATGCCGATGGCGGGGTGCCGTAGGCGATCCGCAGGGCGTTGCCGATGAGTCCGGCGAAGATGAGTCCGAGCAAGAGCACCACCGCGACCGCCGCGGCGACTGCCTCGCGGTCGCCGGCGAATCCGGCGCCGGCGATGCCGATCTCACTGATCAGGATGCCAAAAGGTGGAGCGCCCGTAATCGCCAGGATGCCGAGCACGAAGAGCCAGCCCGCAACCGGCGCGGCGCGGATCGCCCCGCGCATGGCGCTGATGCGGTGGGTGCCGAACCGCTGGATCAGGTCGCCGCTGACAAAGAAGAGGAGGGCCTTGGTCGCGGCGTGGTTGACGAGGTGGAGGAGGCCGGCGGTGACCGCCAGTGGGCTGCCGATGCCGAAGGCGACCGCCATCAGCCCGATGTGCTCGGCGCTGGAATAGGCGAGGAGGCGCTTGAGGTCGCGCTGGACGAGGACGAAGGGGGTCGCCACGGCGACCGAGAGGACGCCAAACGCGAGCAGCAGGTTGGCAGAGAACTCGCTGCCCGTCGCGGCGGTGGTCAAAACGTGGAAGCGGAGGATCGCGTACAGCGCGCAACTCAGGAGCACGCCGGAGAGGACGCCGCTGACCGGCGAGGGCGCCTGGCTGTGGGCGTCGGCCAGCCAGGTATGGAGCGGCGCAAACCCGGCCTTTGTCCCGAAGCCGATGAGGGCGAAGACGAAGGCCAGCCGCATCATCCGCGGATCGAGCGCCGCGCCATCGCGGACGAGCGTGCTCCAGTCGAGCGACGCGCCGTCGCCGCCCTGGCGGGCCGCGTAGAAGGTGAGCAGGACACCGAAGAGGGCGAAGGTGATGCCGACGGTGCAGAGGATCAGGTACTTCCAGGCGGCCTCGAGCGCGGCCGGCGTGCGGTAGAACCCCACCAGGAGGGCGGAGGCGAGGGTCGTCGCCTCAACCCCCACCCAGAGCAGTCCGAGGTTGTCGACGGTGACGGTCGCCAACATGGTCCAGACGAAGGCGTGGAGACCGAGGTAGTACCAGCGCGCGCCGCGGAGTCCCTGCGGCACACGGCGCTCGTCGAGATCGTGGCGGATGTAGCGGAGCGAGAAGAGCGCGGCGGCGAATCCGAGGGCGGCGATCGTGCCGACCATGAGTGCCGAGAGGGCGTCGACGTAGAACACCCCGCCCACTCCGTCGATCGGTCCATCGCGCATCACCACGACGACGATGCTGACGGCAAGGACCAGCGTTGCCGCGGCCCCGACCACGTTGACGTACTCGACCCGATGCAACGGGCGGAGAATCCAACACCCGGCGCCGGTGAGGAGTGGCGTGGCGAGCAACAACATCAGCAGGAAACTCTCAGCCACCGCTATCCCCGCAACGCCCGCAGGCGGTCGATGTTGACGTCGCCGAACATTCGGTTGATCTCGTGCATCACCAGCGCCATGATGGCGACGCCGGTCAGGACGTCGAGCGCGACGCCGAACTCGACGGCGAAGGGCAACCCGCCGGTCGCCGCGACGGCCGCCAGGTAGAGCCCGTTCTCCATCGTCACGAGGCCGATCACCTGGGTAAGCGCCTTTTTGCGGATCACCATCGTGAAGAGGCCAAGGAGCAGGAGGCCGAGCGCGGCGGGCAGGGCGTTTGGCGCGTCGAACCCGCCGCTCGCGGCGCGCGTGAAGGGCTCGATGGCGTGGTAGGCAACCAGGACCAGCCCGACGGCCATCGGGAACGCCACCTTGAGCGGAATGACGGTCTCGACCTCACGGGGAACGGCGATCCGGCGCAGCACGTGACGGAGGATGAGCGGGATGGCGACCGCCTTGACCACGACCGCGGCGGCGAACGCGGCCCAGGCGCGCCATTCCATCTCGGCCAGGGCGGCCGCGCCGGCCGCCACGCCGAGCAACACGCCCTGAGCAACGAGCAGCCAGATGGCGGATTCCAGGTGGCGCAGAATCGTCCCGGCGACCGCGAGGCCGATCAGGCCAAGGGCGGCAGCGTCGATAGCGGAGCTGGCATGGGCGAAGGAGAGCGGTCCGTCCACGTCGACTACTCCACCACATAGGTCGCGAGCACGGCAAAGATGCCGAGCACACTGGCAAGCCCGAGGAGATCGGGCGCGCGAAAGATCCGCAACTTGGCGAAGGCGGTCTCGATGAACGCGAGGAGGACGCCGATGGCGCCGACCTTGAGCATAAAGAAAGCGCCTCCGGCCGCCAACGCCGTGGGAGTGTGATCGCCGGCGCCGGCCATGCCCCAGGGCAGGAAGAGCGCCGCCAGGAGCGCGAGGAAGGCAAGCTGCTTGATCTGCGTCGCCCAGTGGAGCACGCCGAGCGGGCGACCGCTGTATTCCAGCAGCATTCCCTCGTGGACCATCGTCAGTTCGAGATGGGTGTCCGGGTTGTCGATCGGGATGCGGCCGGTCTCGGCGATGACGACGATCAGGAGCGCGCCGCAGGCGAGGAGATCGGCCGCGCCGGGCGCACCGTCGCCGACGAGGGCGGTCAGCGAGGTTGAGCCGACCGGTAGGGCGACGGCGAAGAGGACGAGGAGCAAGGCCGGCTCGACGAGCGCGGCAAAGGCAACCTCGCGGCTGGCGCCCATGCCGCCGAAGTTGCTGGCGGTGTCGAGCGCGCCGATGGCGAGCGCGAACCGCGCCAGCGCGAGCAACCCGACAAAGACGACGGCATCGCCGACGGCGGCCGCGGCCGAACGCTGGGCGATCGACGGCACCAGGACCGCGGCGGTGACCATCGCCGCCGCGTAGACCGCCGGCGCCCAGCGGAAGACCCACGACGCCTGATCGGAGACGACGTTTTCCCGGCCGAGGAACTTGACGACGTCGCGGTAGGGTTGCAGGAGCCCTGGTCCGCGCCGGTTCTGGCAGCGCGCTTTGATCGTCTTGATCATCCCTTGCAGCAGCGGCGCGAGGACGAGGACGAGGACGATCTGGATCGAGAGGAGGACGGGGTCCATATGCGGCGCTCTTCCCTCTCCCTACCTATCGTGCTCCCTACCTATCGTGCCACGAGGAGGACGATGACGAGCGCCACGAAAAGGTAGGTCAAATAGGCACGGGTCGAGCCGCTCTGGACGAGTCGGATGCGGTGCGCTGCGGCGAGGAGCAGGTTGACGCCGTGACGATACAGGTATCGCTCATAGACAGGATGGACCCCTTCCTCATAGTGAACCGCGGAGACGACGTAGGGAGAGGCGCTCCGGTCGAGCGTGACCGTGCGGATCGGACGAATCACGGCCTGGAAGATCAGCCGGATCGGCTTGGCGTAACCGGTCGCACTGTATTGCATGCGCGGCTCGATCTCGCCGCCGCAGACCCAGGTCGGCGCGACGCGCGTCCGCGCTGCCCCGCCGGCTAATCGCGCCACGACCCAGGGCAGCACGCCGAGCAGGCCGAAGCCGGCGACAATCAGGAGGGGGGCATAGGTTCCTTGCACCTGGTCCGTTTCGAAGACCCAGCCGCTGCCGAGTGTTGGACGCGCCGAGGCGCCCACCAGCCCGTCCGTCACGGGCCGCAACAGGCGGAAGATGAGGGACGGGAAGAGACCCAGCGCGACGCAACTGGCTGCCAGGAGGGCCATGCCGCCCTGCATCGACCGGCCAACCTCTTTCGCCGTGCGGGCCGCGTCGGTGCGGGGCAGGGC
>JBOGUE010000327.1:0-4239 GCA_050695955.1 Thermomicrobiales bacterium
TCGCCAACGTCGTCTTCGGCGGCCCCAAACGCAACCGCCTCTTCATCTGCGCCACCACCTCCATCTACAGCGTCCTCCTCCCCGTCAACGGCGCCAAGACGTTCTAGGCCAGGCCGAACCGGGCGCGTGAGCAACGTCCACCGACGGCCTGTCGGATCAACGATGTAAGGAAGCTTACGTAGGCGGCATTACCGCGAATCTCGTCGCTGCTCCCTCAAACTTGTCCGCAGGGTTCCTCGAATCGGCGAAACACGACAGAAGGGAGCACGGAACGATGACGTCCATGTTGTCCCGCCGCCGCGTGGTCGCGGCGCTCGCCGGCCTGCCACTGCTCGGCCTCGCGCCCGCCCGCCGGGCGGAAGCGGGCCACAAGCCGAACCACAATCCGGAGCCGGAGCCGACGCCGACCCCGGCCCCCGATTTCACTCTCAGCACCAACCTCGGGTCCGACTACCCGGAGCCGAGCAACCTGCTCCGGGGCGGGCGCTACGACGGGGACTACGGTCCGCTATCCAGAATGTGGAGCTACGGCGGTTGCTTCTACGTCACAACCGTTATCTACGTGACCCCGCGCAACGACTTCATTGGAACCGTCACCCTGGAGATCCTCAACTTGCCGGCCGGGGTCACCTCGCAGACGGCGACGAGCGTCACCATAACGGACTGGCGGATGGCCAACGCCACGCTCAAGCTGTTCGCGGCGAGCGACGCCGCGCTGGGGAACGCGACGGTGACGGTTCGGGCGACGAGCGGGGCGATCATGCACACCCTCGATCTGGAGTTCTGGGTCGTCGACGAGTTGCCCTTCTGCGACGGGTGATCGCCGGTGATCGTCGGGAGTGGCAGCCGGGGCGGGCTGCCACTCCCAGGCGTCGTCTCCAGCGGCACGACGACCGCGGCCCCAAGCGCAACCGTTGAAGGTCGAAGGTCACCGCCCCTCTGGTCGTTCCCGGTGGCGGTGATTCGTCCCGTCATGCGCGTCGCAGCCAGGTGTCGACGGCCGCATCGAATGTCGCGCGCTCCTCCATCTGCGGGTAGTGCCCGCTCCTCTCGAAGGCGCAATACGTCTGGTCGGGCAGCGTCTCTTTGATCCCGATCCAGACCGTCGGCGGAACCGAGAAATCGAAGACGCCGTGCGCGATGAACACCGGCGCCGTCAGCCGTGGGAAGCTGACAGCAGGGTCGAACGTGGAGAATTGCCCATTCGCGCCCCAGAAGCGCTGGTACAGTTCGTCCGAGAACTGATCGTGCCCCGCCCAGAGCGGGGTGCAATCGTAGGCCGGGTCGAAGAAGTAGATCGGTCCGTCGGCGGCATAGGTGGCCGTCAGGAGCTCGCTTGGCGTGAGATGCTCGCCCCCCTGACGCGTCAGCGCCGCGTGGTTCTCAGCGAGTCGCTCTTTGCGCTCGGGCGAGGCCACCACATCCCAGTACGCCGCTCTCTGCTCACTGAACGTGGGGGAGAGTCTGGGCATGCCGCCGACAACGATGACGTGGGAAACATGCGTGGGGAAATGCGACGCATAGGCGAGCCCGAGCAGGCTGTGGGCCGAATGCCCAAGCACCGCGACGGTGTCCAGCCCTAACACCCGCCGCAGCCCGTCCATGTCCTCCAACAGCCTGCGTAGCGTGAGCGCGGAGACATCCCCAACGGCCGTGCGATTCGCGCGCAGCTCGACGAAGATCAGGCGCAGGGCGCCGCCGAGCGCGGGAGTGAAGGTGCGCTCGTAGATCGGCGTGCCCGCCAGGCTGGGGACCAGGCAGGGAAGGCCCTCCCCGGCGACGGTATAGAATACGTTGGCGCTGCCCACTGTTGCGTACATGACGTGGCTCCTCTGTCGGGCTCCGAAAGGCGTTCCAGCTCGAACGGCTCTCCATCGACGTCCTCGTAGGCATAAGAGGTGAGGATCTCGTCCACCGCAGCCGCTGCAACCCGTCCTCTTGCTGCCGTTCCCATTCTGGTCTTCCTCAGCTGAGCCCGCGCGCCGTTCCGATACCAATCGCCGAAGGCTGCGGCGTTACGTCATTCGAGGCCTGTCAAGCCATCTCGGAGCGATCGGCCGGTGTGCCGCAACCAGTCCACCGGTGTTATCAATGCCGTGGAAGCCTTCGGAAACAACGGCCCACGAGGCGCGCGATCCAACGCGCACCGCGCACCAGGCAAGGAGCATCTATTGTCGGAAGAGACGGGAGCCGAACCAGCCATCCTCCAGGACTTGGGCAACGGCCTGATCCTGCGCCGCGCGAGATTCACGGACCGCGAGCCGCTGGCCGATTTCCACGCGAACACGCTGGTGGCCGCCGACGAGACGCCTCCCCTCGAGACGCTTTATTACTTCGTCCTCGACCTGATGAGTGGAGAGCACCCCACGTTCCAACCCGGCGACTTCATGCTCGTCGAGGACACCGCCACCGGCAAGATCGTCTCCTCTCTGGGGCTCACCTCGCAGACGTGGACCTACGAGGGCATCCCGTTCAAATTCGGCCAGCCCGACATCGTCAGCACCGATCCCGCCTATCGGCGGCGCGGCCTGGTACGCGCCCAGTTGGACACGGTCCACCGCTGGAGCGCGGTACGGGGCGAATTGGTCCAGGGCATCACCGGCATCCCCTGGTACTACCGCCAGTTCGGCTACGAGATGGCGCTCAGCCTCGACGCCGGCCGCACCGGCTTTCGGCGCCACGTCCCTAGGCTGCACGACGGTGAGTCGGAGCCGTACCTCCTCCGCCCCGCCACCACCGACGATCTGCCCTTCGTCATGGCGATGTACCGGCAGGCAACCTCGCGCTCCGTCATCGCCGCTCAGCGCGACGAGGCCCTGTGGCGCTACGACATCGAGCGACGCGGCGAAAAGAGCGGGATGCGCCGCGTCTTCCACGTGATCGAAACGGCGCCGCCGGTGGGACAGTCAGTCGGCCTGGTGGTCCACTCCCACCGGTTGTGGGGTTCGGCGGTGGGCGTCCGCCTGTACGAGGTCACACCCGGCGTGCCGTTCTTGGCGGTGACCCCCAGCGTGCTGCGCCACCTGGACGCGACCGGAGACGCCTACACGCAACGCGACGGCGGGGAGTTCGATGCCATCTGCTTCAACTTGGGCGAGCAGCACCCGGTCTACGAAACCATCCCCGACCGGCTGCCGCAGGTCGGTACGCCCTACGCTTGGTTTGTCCGCGTCCCCGACCTGCTCGCCTTCGTCCGCCACATCGCCCCCGCCCTCGAAGCGCGCCTGGCCGCGTCGGCGCAATCCGGCTACACGGGCGACATCAGGGTCAGCTTCTATCGCTCCGGTCTTCGGCTCCGGTTCCACGACGGCCGCATCACCGTCGAGGCGTGGACGCCGACAGGGGTCGAAGAGGGTGATTCGTTCTTCCCCGACCCGACCTTCCTACAACTCCTCTTTGGGTTCCGATCGCTCGCCGAGCTCCAGCACGCCTTCCCCGACTGCTTTGCCACCACCGACGACGCCCGCGCCCTCCTGCCCATCCTCTTCCCCAAAAAGCCCTCGGACGTTTGGTCCGGCGGATGAGTGAATTGGCCGCGCTCAATAGTGGTAGCGTGCCTGGAGGAAGGTGACGCGATCGGCGGCGACATGGTAGACGAGCCGGTGCTCCTGCGTGATCCGCCGCGACCAGGTGTCGGGATCAAGGTATTTCAGCCGCTCCGGCTTGCCGATCCCGGCAAATGGATCGCGCATGACCGCCTCGACCAAATCGAGAACGCGCATCGCCACGCGCCGGTCCCGCTCGACCCAATGACGCAGGTCCTCCCGGAAGGCCGGGTCGAAGACGCTGACCCGCGCGCGCGCCGGCTGCTCAGGTGGCGGCAAGGCCGACGTCCTGGCGCAGCGCCTCGGGGCTCAGCGGCGGTTCCGTACCGGCCTTCGCACGTTCCAGAGCGGCCAACAGCCGCTCCGCGTTGGCCGGAGAGCGGAGCAGATGCACTGTCTCCAATAGGCTCGCCAGTTCGTCGGCCGCGATCAGCGCCACATCCTCCCGGTTGCGCCGGCTGATGATCACCGTCTCCCGATTCTGCGTCACCCGATCGAGCAGCGCCGCCAGATGCGCCCGCGCTTCCGTATAGGTCGTCACCATGTCGCCTTCTCCTCATGTACAGGAATACAGTACAGGTGAGGCGACCTGGAGTCAAGGGACTATGCCCTGGTGCCAGTGCGCCGTCCACCGCATGCATGTTCGTCGTTCTCAGCCCGGGTAGAGCCTGTCCTGACGAAGGAAGGAGCTTCG
>JBOGUE010000328.1:0-2163 GCA_050695955.1 Thermomicrobiales bacterium
CCTGGCGGCTTCGCCGGGGGATGCTTCGATCCCTCAGCAAGACGGGGGTGCTGACGCCTAACGCCTAATGGCCCATCCGGTATGTCCGCCGCGCGTGTCCGGGTTGCCGTTTTCAGCCCTGGAAGGGCTTCGTAGGTTCAGCCTTGGGTTTCAACCCGAGGTTCCGTAGACGCCAAGAACTTGCCGGATGGACCACTAACGCCTAACGCCTATTCAGCCAGATTCCAATTGGCCACGTTCCAGAAGTCGCCTTCGAACGTGCCCATCCCCACGTTGTCGTTGTTGAGCCGGGTGCTGATCGCGTACTTCTCGGCCGCCCGCTGCACGATCGGCAGCACGATCGCCTCGTTGACCAGGATATCGTTCATTTGGATGAAGAGATCGGCGAGCTGCTCCGGATCGGTCGTCGCCAGCGCCTCCTCGTAGAGCGCGTCGAATTCCCGATTCTGATGGCGAGAGACGTTCTGCCCGGCCCAGTCGTTCTCCTTCTGAGGGATGTTCCGCCCCTCCGGCCCCGCGTACCACCACCGCATGTAGTCGAATGGCAGCGGCGACGATGTGCCATTGGTGAACATCTGCAAGTCCATGTAGAAGTGCGTGTAGGTCTGCTCGTTGCCGGGGCTGACGTCGAAGAAGACGCCGGAGTCGAGCTGCTTGAGTTGCACCTTGACGCCAAGTTCCTCCAATCCCTGCTTGACGACGGCCTGGGTCTTTTGACGCACCGGATTGATCGAGGTCGTATAGACGACTTCCAATTTGATGCCGTCCTTCGTCCGCACGTCGCCGTCCATCACCCAGCCGGCCTCGTCGAGGAGCTGCCCCGCCTGGGCGAGGTCGAACGCCCACGCCGTGTTCGGCGACTCGTAGGCCGGGATGCCGACGATCACGTTGCCGGCGGGTGGCTCGCCCGGCGGTCCGTCGTAGAACTGGGTCGCGATCGCCGCCCGATCGACGGCCAGGCTCATCGCCTGTCGCACCGCCGGATCGGCGAGGAATGGGTGCGGCGTGCCCTTGTGCGACTTCTGCCCGTCCACATCCCTATTCGGGTCGGAAAGGTTGAAGAGAATCTGCTCCTGATTCGCGCCGGGAATGACGACGACCGTCCCCTTGCCGCCGTCCTCGACGTCGCGCAGGACCGCCGGCTCCACTTGCAGGTTCCACGCAAAATCCCAGTCGCCCGTCTCCAGCACGGCTCGCGCCGCCGCCGTCGCGTCGCCGCCCCCCTTCAGGTTCACCCGTGCGAAGAAGGGCTTGTTCGGCTCCCGGTAGCGCTCGTTCGCGACGTAGATGACCTGATCGTTCTCGGTAAAGCTGTCGACCACGAACGGTCCGGTGCCGACCGGTTGCTGCTGAAAGGCGTCGATCACCCCCGGCTTGGCCGGGTCGAAGTCCCAGAGATGGCCCGGATAAACCCCGCCCCAGTTGGCGGAGAACGGGATAAACCAGCCCAGCGTCGGCGCGGCGAAGGTCACCCGCGCCGTCAGGTCGTCGACGGCCTCGATCGTCTCGATCGGCTGATAGATCGCGACGTCGATCGCCTGGTTGGCCAGGTTCATGATCCACTGCCAGGTGAAGACGACGTCGTTCGCGGTCAACGGCTCGCCGTCGCTCCACGTCACCTCCGGCAGGAGCTTGAAGGTGACCGTGGTCAGGTCTTCGGACAGGAGGCCGTTGGCGACGGAGGGGATCTCCTGGATCAACGTCGGGGTGAGCGACGCGTCCGCAAGGTAGTTCATGAGCGGCTCGGTCACGAACTGGGTGGGCAGGTAGTCCTTGCCGCTATTGCCGGTGTGCGGGCTGAGCAGAGTCGGCGCCTGCCACATCAGAACTTTCAGCTCACCCCCCGCGCCCCGTTGTTGCCCCACCGTGCCGCTCATCGGCCGGCCCGCCGGTGGGTCCGTCTGCGCCGCAAAGGCCGTTGCGCCCTTCATGCCCAGCGCGTTGAGGCACGCGAGCATGATGGGCATGCCGACGCCAAGCGCGGTCGCCCGTTCGATAAACGCGCGGCGGCTGATCCGTCCGCCCTTCAGATCGTCCCATGCGTGCCAGAGCTGACCCGTTGCTGCCATAGACGCATCCTCCATTGGATGTCCTGGTCCAGGACCCGTGCCGAGGACCGGCCTCGCTGCCGGCCGCTCACATCGACGCGCGACTATCATACGG
>JBOGUE010000329.1:0-4805 GCA_050695955.1 Thermomicrobiales bacterium
GACCTGGCCCCTAACGCCTAACGCCTAACGCCTAACTCTTGCTCACCCCCGCCAGGTAGTAAATGTAGGTCGGTTGGAGCGCGAAGTCCGTGACGGAGGCGCGGATGACGACCTGGTGCTTCTGGTAGCCGAGGAAGGCCCAGGGAGCGTCCTCGACGATGAGTTGCTCCGCTTGGTGATACAGCTCCGTGCGCGCGGCCTGGTCGCTCTCGATCTGCGCCTGTTCGAGCAGCGCATCGACCTCAGGATTTGCGTACCACGCCGTGTTCGCCGCGCCGGCGCTGGGGCCGCCGAGAAGCGAGTAAAGGAAGTTGTCCGGGTCGCCGTTGTCGCCCATCCAGCCGGAGAGGGAGACCTGGAACTTGTCCGCCCGGCGATCGGTCCGGTACTGGGTCCATTCCGCGGTCTGAATCTCAGCCTCGACCCCGACCTCTTTCCAGTATTCCTGAATCGCGGTGGCGAGCCGGTCGCCGGCGGGGTTGTAGCCGCGCGGCACGGTATAGGCCATGAAGGTGAAGGCGAGGGCGTTCTCCTCGCCATAGCCAGCGGCCGCGAGTAACTCTTGCGCTTTTGCTGGGTCGTAGGGATAACCTTGAAGCTCCGGGTTGTAAGCCCAGTCGCTCGGGGGGAGGACGCCGCCGGCCGGCACCATGCCGCCGTCGTAGAGTCCCAGCGACAGCCCCTCCTTATTAATGGCGTAGTTGAGCGCCTGGCGGACCTCCTTGCTGGTGAAGGGCTCCTTGGTGATGTTGAACTCGACGCAGTTGGTGTTGAGACCGGGTTCCTCGACGACCTGCAGGTCGCCGTTGTCGCGAGCTTTCTTGACGTCGTCGGGGGTGAGGAAGAGGGCGACGTCGATCTCGCCGGTCTCGACCTGCTGCAGGCGGGTCGCGCTTTCGGGCGTGACTTTGAAGATCAGCTTCTCGACCGCGGGCGCGCCGCCCCAGTAGTCCGGGTTGGCGGTGAGAGAGAACTGGCTTTCCCTCGTCCAGTCGTCCGGGCTGGCGAGCATGAAGGCGCCGGTGCCGGCCGGGTTGACGCTGACGTCGAGGGCGTGTTCCTGGATCGCCGTCGGGCTGGGGATGCCGAAAATAGGGATGGCCAGGTTGGCGAGCAGCGGCGCATATGGCTGCGGCAGCGTAACGAGGACCGTGGCGTCGTCGACTTTTTCGACCGTGCTGACGAGGTCGGTGAAGAAGGACGCCATGTACGGCATCTTCGTGACGTCGTACTGGGTTCCGGGCGCGCCTTCCTTAATGGAGTTGTACCAGGTGAGCACGGCGTCGGCGTTGAAGGCGGCGCCGTCATGGAACGTCACGCCCTGGCGGAGGGTGAACGTGTATTGGAGGCCGTCCTCCGAGATCTGCCACGACTCGGCGAGACCGGGTCGCAGCACCGCCGACCCGAGCTCGTAGAGGACCAGACAGTCGTAGATGTTGGCCGCGGCGATGTAGCCCTCCTGGGTATTGGTTTGGCGGGGGTCGAGGTGATCGGCGTCCGTACCGATACCGAAGATCAGCGTCGCCGCGTCGTCCTGAACGTTGGGCGCCGCGATGGCGTGGCTGACTCCCGTGGCGCCGAGCGCGGCCGCGCCGGCCGCGGCGCCGGTCAGCTTCACGAAGTCGCGCCGTCCGAGGCGGGCGACATGCGTCGACCGGGAAACGTGCTGCTGCTGCACAGACATTGCTCTATCCTCTCCTTTGGGATCGGCTCGGCGACGAGCCGTCATCGAGCGTCCAGACGGGTCCCGTTGGCCGGCAGGCCGGGTAGGAAGCGCACGCGCGCCGCGAACATGGTCTGTCGGGCAGGCCAGTTCTACCAGGAAAAACGGCTGAGGGGAAGGGGCGGATTGACGCGGGCGAGCGGCGAGCGGCGAGTGGCGTTAGGCATTATGGGTGGAGAGCGGTGTTGGCGACGGGTTCCTCCTCGATCGCCAGCAGCTCGCTGTCCGACCAGGAGGCGGGTTCCTCGATCGGCTCGACGTGGACCGTTGTTTCGGACCGCGGGATGGCCGACTCGACGGCATGCTCAATCCGGTTCGTGACCTCGTGGGCGCGCTGGACGCTGACCTCACCGGGCACCAGTAGGTGGAAGTCGACGAAGCGGCGGGAGCCGGCCTGGCGGGTGCGCAGGGCGTGGTAGGCCTCGCCATGCTCCAGTTCGCCCTCGATCGCGCGACGCACGGCCGCTTCGACCGGCGGCGCCAGAGCGCGATCCATCAGCCCGTCGACCGCGGTGCGGATGAGGTCGACGCCGGTCCAGAGAATGTTGACCGCGACCAGCAAGGCGATGACCGGGTCGAGGCGCTCGACGCCGGTGAGCCGCACCAGGAGCAAGCCGATCACCACGCCGACGGACGTCCAAACGTCGGTCATCAGGTGGCGCCCGTCGGCCGCCAGGGCAACGGAATCGTGCGCGCGCGCGACGCGCAGGAGCAGGCGCGCGATCCCGAGGTTGATCGCGCCGGCGGCGATCGAAACCGCAAGGCCAAGGTTGATCGACTCCAGCGGCCGGGGGTCGATCAACCGCCCGACGGCATACCAACCGATGCCGCCGGCGGCGGCGAGGACGAGGATGCCTTCTAACCCACTGGCAAAGAATTCGATCTTCTCGTGACCGTAGCGGTGGGAGAGGTCGACCGGGCGGCCGGCGTACCAGACGGCGAAGAGCGCGGTCAGCGCCGCAACCAGATTGGCCGACGACTCGACCGCGTCCGAGAGCACGCTGACCGACCCGGTGACGAAATAGGCGACAAACTTGAGCACCATCGTCAGGCAGGCAGCCAGAATCGCCAACCGCGCCGCCCGGGTGAGGGACGGCCGGGTCAGGCGGGGTGTGACGGAATGGATCAGCGTATCGACCATCGGTCCTTCGCCGTTTCGCGTGACGCTCATGTGCGCCGCGACGGCCACTATAGCGACCGCATCCCGGCTTAGTCACGGGGAAATCGTCGAATTAGGACCGGCGAAGAACGGTACTGGGTGGTGGGTGCTGAGTGCTATTGATCAGCCTTAGTCAGCAGCCACCCCGCGTTGGGGGAGAAGTGCGTCGGTCGGGCGAGCACTGCTGAGGGAATGCGTCGTTCGGCCAGCCGAATTGCCACGGACGCTACCTACGTGCTAGCGAGCACGGTCGACCGCGATGCGTCTTCGATGCTCGATCGGTGGGGGTCGTCAGTCCAGGCCAATCCGAGACCAGAACTCCGGCCGGCCCCGCACGCCGGGATCAAACTGGAAGAGCGCGCCGGCGCCCGCGCCTTCGTTCTCTCGGTCCTGGCCGCCGGCCGTTGTGACATAAAGCTGGTCGTGGTTCGGGCCGCCAAAGACGGCACTGGAAACCTTTTTGGCTGGGAAGGGGATGCGTTGGACCTCCACGCCGTCGGGTGCATAGCGGTAGAGCGCGGCGCCGTCCCAGCGCGCCGACCAGACGTAGCCGTCGGCGTCGACCGTCATGCCGTCCGGGACGCTGCCGTCGTCCGGGGTCTGGACGAAGACGCGCCGGTTGGTCAGATCGCCGCTGACCTGATCGTAATCGAACAGATAGATCGTGCGGGCGCTGGAATCGGTGAAGTACATACCGCTCAAGTCGGGCGTGAACCCCATGCCGTTCGGTACGCCCAGGCCGTCGAGGACCTTCGTGTAGCTGCTATCGCGTTCGAAGCGGTAGAGGTAGCCGGAATGGGCGTCCGTCGGCATCGTGCCGCCAAAGACCCGCCCGGCCGGGTCGGCGATCACGTCGTTGAACCGGCTGTCCCGTACCTCCGGAATCTCCTCGATCACGGTCGTCAGCGCGCCGTCGCGCCAGGTGCGAACCGCGCCGCGGGCCATGAAGAGCAGCAGTGAACCATCCGCTTGTAGCGTAACACCACCGATCGCATCCGTTTCGAGCACGCGCTCGTGCGTATCGGTTGCCGGATCGTGACGGAAGAGATGCCCGGCTGGAATGTCGACCCAATAAACCTTCCTGTCGGCGGGGATCCAGAGCGGACCTTCGCCCGTTTCGCAGCGGGTGTCGGCGATCAGTCCTGGAGTCGGAGTTTGCTGCTCGTTGGCCATTGATCCGCGTTTCTCCCGGTGATCACGACGTACGGATGATGCGGTGGTCGCGGAATCATACCCGACGCATCGTCGCGGCGATCACCAGAGCGGATACGTATTTCTCGCGATTGTGGCGCTGGTCGGCCGCCCTACGATGGAATGGCGAGCGCGGTAGCGATTCGCCTCCGTGCGAGAGGCAACGCGGCAGAGGAGTCTGGTGGCGCGGGTGGAGAGCGAGGCAGCGGATGTGGATTAAGGCAGCGGATCTTGTCATTGAGCACCAAAGGGCGCCGACGACAGTGCGGGTCGTCGCCGGGCATGGATCCTGTGATACTAATACGCGTGCAATGAACGAGCAACGGGCGCTTGACGAGTCGAGCGATCAAAGCGCGGCGCCGGGGGCCTTTCCGGTGTCCGGCGTCCGGTCTGCCAGTGAAGCGGCGGCCGAGCTGGGCATCAACGAGCGCACCATCCGCCGTGCTATCGCCCGCGGCGCGCTGCCGGCCGCGAAGCGCGCTGGCTCTTGGCAGATCGATGCATCGGACCTCGCCCGCTTCCAGGCGGCCAATCTGAACGCCAATCGGTCCCCCGCGCGGCGAGCGATGGCGAGGGGTGAGGCGCGACGATCGGGGCCGAAGGTGGTGGCCCTGCCGTTGCCGCCGCCTCTCCCCGTTCTCCCCGTGCCATTGACGCCGCTCATCGGGCGCGAGCGGGAAGTGGCAGAGGTCCATGCCCTGGCACGCGACTCCGGTGTGCGCTTGCTGACAT
>JBOGUE010000330.1:0-10880 GCA_050695955.1 Thermomicrobiales bacterium
GTGCCCTCCCCTACGACGACGCGGGTGCGGCCATGGTTCACGCGTGCAGTTCAGCCAGCAACGCTGCTGGGTCAAACACCAAGCCCGGCACGACCGTGGAATGCAGCCGGCCATCAGCGTCCGGCTCGACCGGGACGTATCGGCCACCGCTCAAGACGAAGAGGTGCAAGGCCGGCGCGTCCGGATCGGCCAGCATCAGTTCTGACACGCCCATCCGCTCGTAGAGGGCACGCTTCACCTTCTCGTCGTAGGATCGGTTGGACGGGGAGAGGATCTCGACCACCAAGTCCGGCGGCTCGTTGACGGTGTTTACCCGGTAGATACCGGCCCGCTCTCTTCGGATGAAGAGGAGGTCTGGCTGAACTTGACTGTGAAGGGAGAAGCGCACGTCAACCGGCGCCATAAAGACCTCGCCCGCGCCCGCGGCGTTCGCGGCGTCGTCGATCACCCGATACAGGCGTCCCAACAAGCGCTGGTGCGGTTTCGCGGGCGCGGCGGCCACGTACAACTCCCCGTCGATGATCTCGTAGCGCAGCCCGTCGTCGGGAACCTGCTCCAGGTCCTTGTAGGTCAGCAGCTCGGTTGTGATCGACATGGCAGCCTCCCCATGTTCAGCGCTGTTGTGCAGTGATCATGCGACGACGGAGAGGCCGCCGTCAACTTGCGCACGCGGGGTCACCTGACGAGGCAGTCGGGGCAGGAGACGGGTTCGTGGCGCCTGGCGGACTCGTAGGCGCAAAGGGCGACTTCCAAGGCGCGCAGGCCGTCTTCGCCGGTGACGGGCGGTTGGGTACCGGTGCGGGCGGCCTCGACGAAGGCACCGACCAGGCCGGGATCGCCGCTCTCGCCCCAGGGCACGAATTTGTAGCGGTTGCTCCGGTCGTCGGCGTGGATCAGGTTCTGGCGGAAGGCGTCGAGCATCAGCACGCCCTGGTCGCCGATTACCTCCATCGTCACCCCGCCCCAGATCGGCCACGACTTCGAACGCGACCAGCTCGCATCGAGGCTGACCGGCATCCCGCCGGCGAGCTTCAGCATCAGCATGCCGCAGTCGTCGACCGGCAAATCCGGGTGGAGCCGCGTGCTTACCTCGGCGTAGACGCTGACGATCTCCTCTTCGAAAATCCAGCGCAGCATGTCCGCGACGTGGACCGTATGGTCCATCACCGCGCCGCCCCCAGCCATATTCGGGTCGCCGAACCAGCCGCCGGGGTAGCTGCCGGGGTTGGTCGCCACCACCGAGAGCGGCATCCCCACCGCGCCGGCCCGCACCTGACGCCGCAACTCGACCGCCGGCGGACTGAAGCGCATGGGGAAGGCGATCTGGAAGATCACCCCGGCCTGCTTGCACGCTTGAACCATCGCCTGCGCGCCGGCGCGTGTGGTCGCGATCGGCTTCTCGCAGAGGACGTGCTTGCCCGCCTCGGCGGCGGCCACGACCATGTCGCGGTGCTCGCCGTTGGGGGAGCAGACGACGACCGCGCCGATATCGTCGCGCTTCAGCAACTCCTGGTAATCGCGGTAGAACTCGCCGCCATAGTTCGCGACCGCTTCCCGGCCGCGCGCCTCGTCGGCGTCGGCGATGGCGGCGATCTCGACGTCCGGGGTTTTGGTGAGACAGCGGGCATAGCTATTGGCATGGCCCTGGTGGGCGAAACTGATCATCCCAAGCTTCATCGGGCCACCTCCCGCGGCGTGGGGTGACCGGCGGCGAAGTGGACCGGCTGTCCCGTGCGGATCGAATCGAGGGTCGCGAGCGCGATCTCGAGGGCGCGCAGACCGTCCTCCCCCTCGGTCAGAAACGGCTGGCCGTCGGCGATGCGGTCGACGAAGTGGTGCAACTCGGTGTGATACGGCCCGCGGTTCGCCGGGATGAAGCGGGTGATGATGCCCCGCTGCTGCACCTCAGGGTCCGAACGCTCCAGCCAGAGCGGGGCGCTCTCCTCCCGCGAGTAGTCGATGATCCCCTCGCTGCCGGCGATCTCGATCGCGGTCCGGAAGTTGGCGTGCGCCCAGCTCCCCTCGACGTGGGCGATCACGCCATTTTCGAAGCGCAACAGGGCGACGGCGTGGTCGCTCATCGCCTGGTGCGCGGTGAAACTGAGACCGTGGGCGTAGACCCGCTCGACGTCGCCGAAGAACCAGCGCAACGTGTCGAACTCGTGAATCATCAAGTCGACGACGAGGCCGCCACTCTCGTCCATCCGCGTGAACCAGGCGCGGTCGGCGGGCGGGTGCTGGTTCAGCCGCGCGCTGCGCACGACACCGACCTGCCCGATGGCATCGTCGTCGAGCATCTCCTTGATCCGCGCATACTCGGGAAAGAAACGGACGACGTGCCCCACCATGAGGCGGACGCCCGCCTGCTGGCACGCCCCGATCATCGCCCGCGCGTCCTCGACGTTGAGCGCGATCGGCTTTTCGCAGAAGACGTGCTTGCCGTGCGCCGCCGCTCGCTCCGTCAGCGGCCGGTGCAGCGGCGTCGGCACCGCGACGACGACGGCATCCACCACCGCATCGTCGAGCGCCGCCTGCATGTCGCCCGTCGCCCGCCCGCCGACATCGGCCGCCAGCGCCTCCGCCCGCGCCACGTCCTGATCGACCACCCACGCAACCGTGATGTCCGGTAACTCGGCACACGCGCGGGCGTGAACGCTCCCCATCCCTCCCGCGCCGATGACGGCAATGTTGGTCATGGTCCTCCTCGTTGCTTCAAGGAACGAAACGGCCGCGGAACGGTATCCGATCCCCCGATGCGGCACAAGCTATCCTTTTGGGCATCATGAAGCGTCGTCATCTCCAAGCAACCTATGACGAGCACGCATCCACCTACGACTCCTCGGTCGGCCGGGGCGAGCGCCTCTTCCTCGGCGACTTCCGGCAGCGTTTCGGGGCCGAGCTGCGGGGCGAAACGTTGGAGGTCGCGGTCGGCAGCGGCCTGAACCTGCCGTATTACACGGACGCCATGACGCGGGCGGTCGCCGTCGATCTCTCCCAAGGCATGATCGGGATCGCAACAGAGCGGGCGCGGACGCTCGGTCGGCAGATCGACTTCGCGCAGATGGACGCCCAGCGGCTGGCATTCCCGGACAACAGCTTCGACACCGTCGCCATCAGCCTGTCGCTTTGCACGGTGCCCGATCCGGTGGCGGCGCTCCAGGAAATGGCGCGCGTTTGCCGGCCGGAGGGTCGGATCGTCCTTCTGGAGCACGTCCTGTCGCCAGTCCCGCCGGTCGCGTGGTTGGAACGGTTGCTCTCTCCTCTGCAGGAACGCTATATCGGCTGCCACCTGAACCGGCGCACGATCGAGACGGCGCGGTCGATGGGATTCCACGTCGAATCGGAACGGCGGCGTGTGGCCGGGGTATTCCGGTTGGTCGTCGCGCGGCCTCCGCTTGCGGTGCGCTGAACAGACCATTGGCGTTGCGGGGGTGGATCGGTCAGGTAGGATGCAGATTATCCAGCGTCCGTGCCCGATGCCTGCGTCGCTCCAACCAATTCGGACTGATTGCTCGCTTGGAAGGCGAGTCCTTCTGTCGGGAAATCGGCCAAGAGCTTGGTCATGATCTCCGCGACGCCCGCTCCCCATTGGTTGGAGAAGGCGTACGTTCCGCCGTTCAGGTGGATGAGTTCCGTCGGTTCAAGGAACCACCGTGTTTCATCGAACGACTTGTCCTGCGTCCGCGCCTGTTCCGCCGCGCGTGCCGCGACTTCCGTGGGGGCAACTTCTCCGTCAATCACGAGCCAATGCCGCATACCGCTTGGCAGGTATGCGGCGATCTGCTCAGGCGTGACGCCGCGTTTGCACAGCGCCGCGACCACACGAAAGAGCGCATGGCGCTTTGCCAGCCTTGGATGGACGACGCCCTCGGCGGTCACGTCGAACTTGGTGTAGTCGCGTTGTGTGTCCCGGGCAACCCGTTCTTGCTGCGCCTTGTTTCGAATCTGTATCTGATATTCGGCGGCTTCTGGGAGGGGATGGTGTGCTGCACGTCGATGAGCAATCGCTCACTGATGAGGTACGGTGTCAACCGGACGCACCGAATGTCGAGGTCGTGCTGGTTGAGCCACATCACGGCGGTGGTCAGCTCCTTCGAGAATCCCTCGGCGACCAGGACGATCCGGACGCTCTGCGCGAACTCCAAGACGTTCGGTTCGACCCAGCCGAGGAATTCGAGGATCGCTTCCCGGCCATCACCGGGGTTGCCACGCTTGGCGAGGTAGGTTTCGTGAGCAGCAACGACCTGATCGAAGGTCATGGTCGAAACCATCGCCGCGTAGCGGATTGCCTGCAATTCCATGTGTCCGCCGTCATTGGTGCGCTTGAGCTCAAACACCACGAGGTTGGCGTCTTTGTCGAGGCCCAACAGGTCGATCCGGCGCTTGGAATCGGCCCAGTCCCCAAACTCCTCAGCGACGACCATGACCTCGGTCGCAACCACCTCGATATGGTCACGGAGGAGTCGTTGGAGATCGCCACGCTCCCGGAATCGTTCGGCCTCGAATGAAGTCGGATGGACGGTGTCGATCCGATCCGCGGTGATCTCAACGATGGGCATCGTCGACCTCCTCGTCGTCGCTCACGCCTATCCGCGTCGTTGCGAGTTCGCTCTCGGTCATCCCGGCTGGTTGCTCTGTTGAGAGCGAATGGTCAACGAGCGAAAAATGCTGGCTCCATGGACTGTTCAGGAACTGTCGTGTCCGCTCGACCAGCAATGATTCGTGATCAACGGACGGCACGACGAGGAACGCCCGGGCCGTGCCGCGCCGGAAATGGAGCGCAAACGGGGTCGTTCGCGGGCCAGTCGCCTCCGCCAGCCGATGCAGCACGCGGCCAACCTGGACCGGGGCAGGGGCGCTCCGGTCCAGATGGTGATAGACAATCAGACTTTGGTTCCGGCGGATAACGGCGGCGAGTTCATCGAGGTAGGCGTGCTTCGGTCCGAGCTTCTCATATCGCTTCCGGCCGCACTCGATGCCGTGGTCTGGGTCAGCGAAGACGAGATCGCATGCCTTGGTCGCGTCGAGCGCGCCGTGCATCCAGCGGGTTCGTCGATCAAGCCGGATGGAACGTGCGAAGGGGCCATTGCTTGGGAGGCCGTCGAAGGTCAATGACTCTTCGAGGAACGCGGTGGTCGCTGGCAGCACCGCTTGCTCTCGCACCGCGCGAACCGATCGGGCGCCATCGCCGATCATCGCGCTCAAGATGTCAAAGAGCGGTGGGTCGCATAGTCGGAACCGAGTCACATTGCTCAGACTCGGATCGAGATAGGAGACGTGCTTGCCGTCGGCGTTGTGGCCCTCATCGGGCGTTAGATACCACACCACGCCGAGCCGCAGGCCGTCGGCAAGCGCCCGCAACAGCCCATATTTGCCAAAGTCGCCCACATCTCCGACATATCGATCCTGCACCGCCCCACCCCTGCCGCCAACGCAAACAGATCCAGTAGATCGTCGTTTCGCTCGTGTTAGTTTAGACGTAGGCCATCTGCGCCTGGCCCATCCGGCCGCTGGGCGCTTCCGACCGACGCTCGACAACGGGGATTTACCTGCTGGCGGAGTGGAACAGGCGATCTTGCGACGCGTTTGATGATCACCGAATCAACCGGTCGTTACTGGCCGCGCCGCCATCGCCCGCTTGTACGCGGGCAATGGCACCGGCCCTTCCAGCAGCGGGTCGCCCGTCTCTTCCATCCAGCGCCAGAGGCGGGCGTCCAGGTCGCGTTCGATATCGGCGACGGCGGGCTGACCGGCCAGGTTGGTCTGTTCCAGCGGGTCGGCGTCCAGGTCGTAGAACTCGACGGGCGGATGGGTGTTCGATACGTAGGGCTGGAGTTCGGCGCGGTAGATGGGGCCGAGCTGCACGTCGCCGGGAACCTCGACCAGAAACGCGCTCTCGAAGTTGCGGATGTACTTGTGCCGGTCGGTGCGGACAGCGCGCACCGGGTCGTAGTAGCTGTGGTAGGTCTTCTCGGCATAGACGGCATCGCGGGGCGCATACGCCTCACCGCTCAGCAGCGGCAGGAACGATCTCCCCTGCACGCTTTCGGGAGCCGGGATGCCGGCCGCGTCGAGCAGTGTCGGCAAGACGTCGACGTTGCTGATCAGCGACGAATCCGTTCTGCCACCGACACCGTCAGCAGGCCAGCGGACGATCAAGGCGACGCCGATACCGGCGTCATAGAGCGTGCATTTCGCCCGCGGCATGGCCTCGCCGTGGTCCGGCATGAAGACGACCAGCGTTTGCTCGGCCAAACCCGCCGCATCCAGCGCCGACAGGACGCGACCGACGGCCAGATCCGCCTCGTAGACCGCACCCTGAAAGGCGGCGAATTCCTCCCGCGCCGCCGCTGAATCGGGCAGATAGGGCGGCACGGAGACTCCGTTGGCACTGTCCGGTTCGACGCCGCCCTTGTCGAACGGGCGATGCGGTTCTTCCAGGTTGATCTCCAGATAAAGTGGTTGGGTTGGATTCGCGGCCCGGAGGAACGCTTCAACGTCGCCGGCGACCTCCGTGCCACGTCCGCGCCTGTGGATCGCATGGAAACCCAGGCGCTCGGCGTTCGGCGAGACGTGCTGCAGGCCGAACAGGTGGGTCTCGTAGCCACGTGCGCCGAGGATTTGGGCAACATGCCGCTCGTCATCATGCAGATCTCAGGCGAACCGGGCATGGGTCAGGCCCATTACGCCGTTGGCGTGCGGATAGCGGCCGGTCGCCAAGGCGGCGCGGCTCGGGCTGCACCGCGGCGCGGTGCAAAATGCCCGCTCGCAGCGCACGCCCTCCGCCGCCAGCGCGTCGAGGTGCGGCGTGCGCACGCTCGGCACGCCGTAGCAGCCGAGGAAGCGGCCGAGGTCGTGGCACGTGATCTGGAGGATATGCGGTCCAACAGCGGCAGGCGACGGTTGCAAGGCACTTCCCTTCCCGAAGGGACGGGCGCCGCGCGCGGATATGCGGCACACTAGTCAATAGCAACAGCAACGACGGCTATTAACCACGACGAGGGCCATCGATGGAAGAGACGAAGCCGACCGGCGAGAACCTGACGAGCCCGATCCTGGACGCCTCGGGGCGGCCGGGCACGACGCCGGCGCCCGGCGCCTACGCCTCGCCGCAGGAACCGGGGCAGGTGCCCGATCGCTCGGCGGTCCCCGGACACCACGGCACGATCGTGCCCAAACCGCGCCACCTCGACCGCCCGCTGACGCAATATGGCACCGCCGAAGAGATCATGAAGACCTTCCGCCGCCACGGCGACGAGATCACGCCGGAGCAATTCGAGCAGGCGACGGCAAGCTTCGACGAGCTGCGCAAGGCGAACCTGGCCGACCTGCCTCCGGTCCGCCCCGCGCCGGGCTACCTGCCCGCGGGCGCCGAGGTGCCGCGGTTGGCGGAAGATTCACAGGGCAGCGAGTTCTAGGGCGGCGAGGGCGGCAGCGGTCGAAGGCGACCACCAAGGGAGACGGTGCCGGATTGTGAGCAAGGTGTTAGGGCCTCGTTGGGGCGCGGCCGCGAGCTGAAAGTGCACCGTCATCGGTGACGACATAGGGCGCTGCGGACGGTCGTGCTACAACTGTCAAGACGTGCCGGCCGTGCGCCTTTCATCCTTAACGACAAGAACCACAAACGTCAGGCTGTCGTCGCCGACTCTACCGGTGACCTCCCAGCATCCCTCGCTTGAGAAGAGGAGCGTCGTTGCCTGAAAATGGGTGCCGTCGTATCCCTCAGGAATTTCAGCCTCCAGAGGCGGCGCGGGCGCGTCCAGCCGTCGCCCTTCAATGGCTAGCGGCTGACCTCGCTCGGCACGCCACCAGCCCCACTTCATGAAGAGATGACCATCTGGCGCTACGTTCTCGGGAGGAATCACGACCTTGCTTCCCGGCCAGAGCTCGGTCCATAGCACACCGTTGCCATGCTGTAAGTCGCGTGGGAGTTCATTGGGCGGCGTGCTGCTGTTGGGCATAGTGAGTGGGCACATTGATGGCCATACCCTCGGCACGGGTGGGCGATGGGGAAACACGAGCAGCGCCGGGAGCGCCAGTGTCAATGCTATCGCGGAGTTCATGGCCCAATCTCCTTGCAGAATCATCGTGGCACGGCCCTCGATATGAGGACCCTTCCTGTGTCGGGGCCGCCAGCAGCACACCAGCGCCACGGCATGCTTGTCGTTGTCGACCAATCCTGTTGTCATTCCAACGCAGGCTGCCAAGTCAAGGCCGTCGAGCCGCGCGTTGATCGCATTGGCGCCAATGACGGGTTGGGCGAGCAGTACGCCACCGTTTATGGTGCCGGACTTGCTCCGATACGGTAGGTGAATGAACACAGGATGTTGATGCAGTTCTGACCGCAATACGACTCGTTGTAGTGGCACTCGCAGCAGTTGTACCAGAAGCCGTCACCCCACAGGCATGACCAGCACCACACGCAGCCCTCCGAGGGGCATGAGCACGAACTGGGAACATGGCACAGGTGGCAACATTTGGCGTGGACAAAGTGGGCTGAGGCATCCTGCGCGAAGCCCATGAGCGCCGCCAGGCCACCGACGATACTCGTGCCCACCTTGACGAGAACACTCCGGCGATCGATCCGCTTGGCGAGGCATTCGACCAACTTTTCCGCAGACATCACACGCCTCCTTGGATGGACGCCCAACGCTTTCTAAGATCCTGCTCCGATTGCACCAAAGTCAGTTTGATATCGATGCTCCATGGGCAAACCAGGAAATGAGAACGATGATTGCCCAGGTGAGTCCCAGTGCATGAAGCCGTTGAAATAACCGGCGCTGACCGGCGATCCAATCCACGAGCCCAGGGATCGCTCTGGCGTCCCGTAGTAGCCACGGGGCGGTCCATACCGAGAGAGCTCGCCCGAACCAGTGCACGACGAACAGGGCTGCCCCGAAACCTGGCTCACCGACCAAGATCACAACCACTAAGAGCAGCCACATGCCCGAGAACGTCAGCCACGTTGTGAAGACCAGCCCCACGTCAATTCCCCAAAATGCAGCCGCTAGTGTGCGCGGGAAGACCTTGCCCCACACGTCACGGGTCTGTCTTCGGAATTGCGGGAGCGGAACGGCGAGCCAACCGAGTTCACGCGCGAGCGCGAGCGCCGCCACAGCGATCGCAGCCAGCAGTCCGAGCCCTCCTATCTGGCCTGGCAGGAGCACCGCGCCCAACCATCCGAGCAAAGCGCCGACGAGCGCACTTGCCATGCCACCTGCCAGCGTATATGCCGTCGAGTCGACCAACCACTGCCGCTTGTGTCCGGCCACCTTCCCGAGGGGCGCCAATGCTCCGACGAGCGAAAGCCCTCAGAGCCCGACCAGTTGCGTCCAGCCGAAGACGAGAGCTGCCGCGAAGAGCCCGAAGCGCGGCTCGATTGCCATGGCGGCCACGCCCCCGAGTACGGCTATGGCTGGCACGGCCAGCGCCACGCGTCGTGAGTCTCTTGTCACCTCGTCCTGTCGTGTAGCCGGGTCACCGACTTCAGCCAGAATTTCCGTTGCCATGCTAAGCGACTCCTGCTGCGTCCGCACTCGATGCCCGAGCCAATATCTCCTGCAGTTCCTCACCCCGCTTGGGCTGTCCATAGGACTGGATAACGTTGTGCTCGTCGATGATCACGGCCATCGGAACTGCGGTAATGTCGAACAGCCGGCTGATGCGCTCGTCCTCGTCGGCCACCATAGCCGGGCTGAGTTCCTCCTGGCTCGCGGCGAATTGTTCGCAGTCGTTGCGCCCGGCCTGACAGATCACGATCACGTTTCCTTGCGCCTTGCTGTTGAGGGCTTTCAGTTCGGCAAGTGTCGCCGTACAGGATGGGCAGTTGGGGGAAACGAATAAGAGCGCGGTCAGCCGTCCCGCGAATTTGGCGCTGCCGATCGGCACGCCGTCTAAGTCCACGGCGCTAAAGCTCGGCGCTTCTCGGCCAGGCAATGGTCGGGTGCTGCTGCTGCCTGCGTGTTGGAGCTGGTACACCATCCGCACCATGCCCAACAAGAGCAGGCTATGTGCGATCACGAGGACCCAGAGCGCGGCGAAGGAAAGATAAAAGGCGGTCGACATGTGATACACCCTTCGCCCCGTCTCCACTGTTCGTCGCGCCGGACGACAGAACTGCCCAGCGCAGTTGACGTGTTAGCAGGGTCAACTCAGGCAGACTCAGCATCCAGGCGACAAACAGGACGACGAACGCACTCAGCGAAACCGATTCCACCGCGTAGGCCAGCGTTGACCTGTCGGCGGTCGTTGATCCGACCCGTGGCAACGATGCATCCCCAATGCTCCGATAGCCAATCAGCACCAGGGTAACCACCAAGAGCAGGAACAGGCGGGCCAGCGTGCGGGACGAGATCTGCTCGCTCGCACTCCCAAAGCAGCCGCATTGGAGCCGTCGGCCCCGCCGCAGGTTCAGCCCGACAGCGACGAGGAAGGCGACCAGCAGCACCACGGCCAGCGGCAGGGCAATGTTGACCAGCCATCCAGTGAGGAATGCGACCACCAGGATGGCCTCCAGGGGAACCAGGGCCAGACCAAACACACGGGCGACCGAGTCCGGCAAGACCTCGTACTCAACCACGTTCTGCACGAATGCACGCGGCCGGCGCAGCTTAGGCAGGGCCGAGAGCAGGAATACAATCCCCAAGCTGATCTGGGCAACGTAGGCTAAATGACTAGGCGTGGATACGTTCACCTGGCCTACCCCCGGGCGCGCCGTTCATGCCGACGATTAATCTGCGCAGGTCGAAATCCGCCCAGTTCAGGTTGTTGCTCACGGAGGCCAGCCGCCATTTAGTCGACCAGAGCTCGGGACCTCGGCCTTTGCGGAACACCATGCGCCCGAAGGCCCGTCGGGCGGCCTCCACGTGGCCGGGTACGTT
>JBOGUE010000331.1:0-3193 GCA_050695955.1 Thermomicrobiales bacterium
GGTCGGTGTTGCGTACGCGGGACCGATGAACGTCGGATTTGTCGGCGAGGATCAACGCCGCCGACACCGGGTGGACCGGCTCGCCGAGCCGGCCACTGTCATCCCCGTGTGATCCGATGGCGCCCAGAACGACGGCCACGTCCTCGGCCGCCATACCGAGGCGATTCAGGATGTGATAGGCGAGCATGGCGCCGGTGGCGGCGTGCCCGTGGCGGCTGATGACGTTGCCAAGGTCGTGTAGATACCCAGCAATAGCGGCGAGTTCCTGCTGGCGATAATCGTAGTCGAGTAAGCGCAGCACGTTCCGCGCGATGTTCGCGACCAACCCAACGTGCCGGAATCCGTGCTCGGTGAATCCTAAAACGCCGAGCGTTCGATTGGCCTGCCGGATGTACGCCTGTACCTCGCGATCGGCCTTGACGATGTCGAGCAATAGACTTGGCTCGACGGTCGCCGCCGCGGCAGCGGTTTCCGGCGCGACGCCGGCCGAGCCGACACGAAGGTCGTCGCCCAACGCCTCGAGAATCTCTTCTTGTTCCAGCGGAGAGGTCTCGTCACGCGGGGCAACGTCGATTTGTTCGGTTCTGGCAGCCATGGTCTGTTACTCGCTCCGTGGGAGTCAATTGAGCCAGTATACGGCGGTCTTCTCACGAAGGGCCAGCACGCGAGAACCGCGTCCATCGGCTGACAGAACCGAGATTCGTGTTTCGGCGTACACTACCCAATGTGCGCCAGATCAGCGCCTAGCGAGCGACCACGGGTACGCGGGAACGTGGGTACGGCTCGGTCGTCGTCACGTCCCGGCTGACAATGCCGGCGAAGGTCCCGCGAGGGAGGTTGGCGATGTTCGTCGTCAACGATATGCTCGATGCGCTCTTGCTCGGTGCGTTCTTTTTCGGCCTCGTCTTTTCGGCGATCTCGCTCTTCCTCGGTGTGTCCGACCTCGGTGTTGACCTCGATCACTCAGGGCACGATGCCAGCGCCCCCGGACACCATGCCCACGACGGCCTCGCTCCGATCAACGTCAGCACAATCCTCGCCTTCCTCACCTGGTTCGGCGGCATTGCCTACCTGGCCCGTAATGGGTTCGAGTGGTTGACCGGTTTCAGCTTGATCTTCGGCGCGATGGCTGGGGTTGCCGGCGGGTGGGTCGTTTTGCAGGTGCTGCGGCGTCTGCGAGCGGTCGAGGGGACACTCGACCCCGCGGAGAATCGCATCGAGGGAACCGTGGCCAAGGTGACGGCGTCTATTCGTATGGGCGGCTCAGGCGAGATCGTTTACCAGATCGGAGGGCGACAACAGATCCTCCCGGCGCGGGCCGTCGATGGCGCCGCGATCGCGCGCGATAGCGATGTCGTCATCGTGGATCGTTCGGGCGGGTTTGCGCTCGTGCAGTCGTGGGAGTCATTCTTAGGCGAGGAACACGCCGATTTGGCGCCCCTCGCGTCGAGATCATCGCCTCCCCCGCCGCCGGCGGGGGAGGGGTGATCTTTTCAAACATCGGGTTTGACGGCCGCATCGGCTCTGGCAACGTTGCCGGACAAGCGGCGAAGTGGAAAGGGGGCGCCGATGGGTGCCACGGCGGTCATCGTTATTGTCATTGGGTTAGCGCTGGTCTTAGTCTTCATCATCGGGCTTGCCGCCACGATGTTCCGGAAGGTCGGGCCGAACGAGGCGCTGATTGTCTACGGCTTCGGTGGCAAAGAGGTCGTAGTCGGCGGCGGCAAGGTGGTCCTGCCGTTCGTCCAGCAGGCCGAATTGCTCTCGCTGGAGCTGATGAGCTTCGACGTGGCGCCGACGCAAGACCTCTATACGAGTCAAGGTGTGGCGGTCAACGTGGAAGCGGTCGCCCAGATCAAGGTGCAGTCCGACCAGGAAAGCATTCTCAAGGCCGCCGAACAGTTCCTGGCGAAACCGCCGCAGGAGCGGCAAGCGCTGATCCGGCTCGTGATGGAAGGCCACCTGCGCGGCATCGTCGGCCAATTGACGGTCGAACAGATCGTCAAGGAACCAGAGATGGTCGGCGAGCGGATGCGCGCCAACGTGGCCGACGACATCCAAAAGATGGGGCTCGTCGTCGTCTCATTCACGATCAGGGAAGTGAAGGATAAGAACGACTATATCCTGAACATGGGCAAGCCCGACGTCGCCTATGTCCAGCGAAATGCCGACGTTGCCACAGCGGAAGCCGACCGCGACACGACGATCAAGCGCGCTCAGGCGATGCGCGAGGCCAAGATCGCCGAAGCGATTGCTGAGCAAGAGAAGGTCATTGCCGAGACGGCCAGTCAGACGCGCCAGGCGGAGGCGATCCGCGACCTCGAGATCAAACGGGCCGAATACGCCTCGACGGTCAAAGCGCAGCAAGCGCAAGCCGACAAGGCATACGAAATCCAGACCAACATCGAGCAGCAGCGCGCGATTGCTGAGGAGGTCAAGGTCGAGCAAGTTCGGAAACACGGGGAGATCGCCGTTCAGGAAGCCGAAATCCTGCGCCGCGAAAAGGAGCTGATCGCGACGGTCCTCCGCGCTGCCGAAATCGAGAAGCAGCGGATCGAGACACTCGCGGAAGCCGAGCGGCAGCGAAAGGTTCTGCAAGCAACTGGAGAGGCGGAATCCGTTCGGCTCGATGGGCAAGCTCAGGCTGAGGTGACCAGACTTAAAGGAGTAGCCGAGGCCGAGATCATCCTAGCCAAGGGCAACGCTGAAGCGAATGCGATGAACGTTCAGGCCGAGGCCTACCAGCTCTACAATCAGGCCGCGGTGCTCGATAAGTTGCTCACCTCCCTGCCCGAGGTTGTGCGCGCTATCTCCGAGCCGCTGACGAAGGTGGACAAGATCACCGTCGTCTCAACCGGTGGGGAGAACGGACATGGTACCGGCGTGAACCGCGTCACAACCGACATGGCGACGATGATTGCTCAGGTGCCCGCGCTGATCGAGTCGCTGACCGGTGTCAAGATCGACGAGCTGATGAAGCAAGTACCGGCCATGCGTCAGCCTGGCGAGTCCACGAACGGATACGCGCCGCGGGACGGCTCCCCTGCACCGCTTGGTGAGAACGCGAAGACCCCCGCGGCCGTGCCAGCGCCGGAGGCGGACTCCTCCGATCAGTAAACCTCACGTCGGCCCCGTTTCTGCGCTGACGTATCGCGCACCGGACGCCCCAAGCAGCGTCCGGTGCGCGTGCCCT
>JBOGUE010000332.1:0-16627 GCA_050695955.1 Thermomicrobiales bacterium
CAGCGACTCGGATCGAGTGTCGATGGGTGTATTGATCGCGCTTTTCCAGCGCATCCGCGAGTCCCTCAATCGCAGCCTGAGACTCTTCGGCAACCTGGCGGAGTGCTCGTTGAGCCAAGTGAGAGCCGATGAGCGGAATAAGCAGAATAGGGATGCCGAACGGATTGACGTCGTCGATGACCGGGACGAGACTGCCTAACGTCGGCAAGACCAGGAAGATATAGGTCGCGCTAAAATTCGCCTTCCACATGCTGAGCGGTGAGTCCCCAACAACGGGCGAAATGATGACGGCCAAGACCCACGTGTTGACCATCGTATAAACGACGGCGCCGATGACTGTTGCGCCCATCGCGCGGGCGGAATCCAACGGCGTCACGGCATTGCCGGCGACCCACTCGTACACTTGGGCGCCCAGAAAAGTGGCCAATCCGAGGTTCGTGGCGTTGACGAGAATTTGGATTGGGCTAAGTCGCTGCCAAGCGTCGCTCATGAGTTCGGCCGCGATCACGACGAGCGCACCGAGGACTGGCCCGAGTGTCAAACCAGAGGCGAAAGCCAGGATGGCGCCAACCGTGATCGAGAATTGAAATGACGCGTGGGGGAAATCAATTTCGAATTTTTCAACGAGAACGATCATGACCGCCAACAACACGGCAGTCAACAAATCGTCGCGTGAGTACCATTCGCCGTCGCGCCAGGCCGTACCAACGAGGACGACGGCCGTGATCAACACGAGGACGGTGGCGTAAATTTTCGTCTTGAGCGGAATATCGCTCATGCCTGTCTCTTGGCGGACCGATCAGACGCCGCGAGATTCCGACGATGAGTCGTCAGCATCGGCGACCAGCTAGACGCACATGCGCTGCTGGAGATTGTAATCCGTCAAAGAGATTCTGTGAAACCCGCCCGCGGGACTGAGTGGCTCTAGTCGACATGCAACCGACCATTTGGCTGGACTGAGTTGCCCAGACCTATATGGCGCGATTCCGCTGGACCAACCCCAATCCGGCCCATGCGCGAAGCAACGTGGTGGATCGGGAATACGCGGCACTGCTTACTCTAGGTCCACTTGACGTTGGTCCACTTGACGTTGGTCCATTTGACGTTGGTCGAGATCATCGTTGTTCCCCCCTCTCTTGAGGTGTTGCTCGAACTGCCAAGCACCGTCACGCGACGGAGACTACGTCCACTTCACGTTGGTCCATTTAACATTGGTCCACTTGACGTTTGCGCGGGTCATCGCTGCGCCCCTCCGTAACTTGAAGTTAGCAAAGCTTCATGGTTCCAAGGTTCCGAGACACGTAGCACTCGGCCTAGGTCCACTTCACGTTCTTCCACTTCATCCCCGCCCTCCTCCCTGATCGCGATGGCCGCGCTAAGAAGGGTGTTTCCCTTCCAAGCGAGTCACTTCTAGCTATCAAGTCCCGTTGAAGTCTCTTGCGGTTAACTTTTCTGAAGTTGGACCCACAATCAAGCTTAGGACCTGAGTACTAAGCTGTCAAGGGGTTTGTGTCTGCCGTTCCTAGGTATATTGGGGGATATACGTATCCCCACACATGGGTATGGTATCAGACGACCGTAAGTTCTGTAGGACACGCTTCATTCGGCCACTAGCAATTCTCTTGCCACCACGCAAAAGGTGGAGGAGCAAAGGATTTTACCGTGCCGCTGGCCGTCGAAATTGCAGTTGCGAAGACCAACAAGTATGCGAGCCGGGAGAGTGGGGACACTGCTGAACTGATTGAACGACCTGGCGGCGGATTCTCTGTTGTCGCCGTCGATGGGCAAGGCAGTGGTAGCGGCGCAAAGTCCCTCAGCCTCCTGTTGACAAGCAAAGCGGTGGCTTTGCTCAAGGAAGGAGTGCGGGACGGTGCGGTTGCTCGTGCTGTGCACGATGTACTCTTCGCCTTTCGGCAGGGTCGAGTGTCTGCGTCACTCGACATCCTCTCTATCGATCTCAAGACGAAATCAGTCGTCGCCACACGCAATGGGGGCACACCGATGTTTGTGCGATCGAGAAACCGATGGCTGACAATCGAGCCCTCTGCCGGTCCGATCGGACGATATCATTTCACGCGTCCCGGCGTTTCCCATTTTCAAGCCGAGTCTGGGCTCGTCGTATCTACAATTACGGATGGGGTCGCGAACGCGGGCGACATGATCGGTCCGGTAGGATTTGACGTTCGGTCGTTCGCGGAGGAAAGCCTAGGCGATGCGTGCGATGCATCGCTGATGGCCGAATCAATCTTGTATGAAGCGATTCGGCGTGACGAAAAACGACCGCGCGACGACATGACGGTTGTGGTGCTGTCCTTGCGTGGCCACGATCATCAACCGCTTGTGCGGACTGCCCGGCTTTACGCCCCACTGGCCTGAGATGCGATGGAGCGGACGCCATGGCCGTAGGCGCTGTCACCAGGGAGCAACGTCGAATTGCCGTTGTGGGACCATGTGCGTCAGGCAAGTCAACGCTGGTCGAAGGACTACGGCGGCTTGGCTTCGAGGCCTACGGCTGCGGACAGGAACACTCCGACATACCGACGCTTTGGCGCCACGGCGAACCGAGCGCCGTAGTTTTTCTCGATATTGATCTTGACACCGTTCGGCAGCGACGTGGCGCCGATTGGCCTTCACAGCTTTTTGCGACGCAGCTTCGCCGGCTTGCTTCTGCGCGTGCGGCGGCCGCGCTCGTCATCGACGCTCGGTTGATCTCCCCAACGGAAGTGCTGGCGCGTACTGTTGCCGTCCTCGGCGCCGAGGTTTGAGCGGCTATGATCGCTGCTCCTTAACGGTACCGCCAGCGATGACGACCGTGGCGCCGATGCGGTTGACCAAACGACGCTCCCGAGACATGATCCGGACCAGCATCATTAGCAAGTCCTCAATGGTGGACGCTTCGAGGAGTTCCTGCCGCTCGACCGATGCGACCGGCAAGCGGCTGGCCAAGACATAGGCGAGCTCCGCTGACGACATCCCGCTCGGGCGTCCGCGTGTCTCGAGTTCCAGCGATAGCTTTGTAAATCGCGTCGTCTGGCTGAGATAGGCGTTGGCGAGGGCGACAAACGATCGCCAGGCGTTGTCGACCATGGCGGAATACACGTCTTCCTCACTGTCGTCGGGCAGCCATTCGATTGTACCAACGAGGTACGGTCGACTCCAGTTACGCTGGTGGATGCGAAACCGTCTCCCCCCTCGCACCACAAGGTCGAACCGGCCATCGTCATGCGCATGGAGCACTTCGATGGACGCCGCCGTGCCAACATTTGCCGTCTCTGGCTGGTCGCCGACCTCGCTGCCACCGGTGATTAGGACCACGCCAAAAGCGGGGTTAGCGTCTTGCCGGTCATGGATAAGTTGCCGATAGCGTTCCTCAAAAATATGCAACGGCAGGTCTATCCCAGGGAAGAGAACGGTATTCAACGGGAAAAGTGGGAGGTCGAGGTTGGAGAATTCTGCCATTGGATGGGCTCCAAGCGATGTCCAACGCGCCGACGAATGTGCCAGCTACTGCAATTGCATGCGCTCTCGACTCGGAGGCGGTTTGTCGGCTTGGGCCGCGCCCACTAGAATCACGACATGATAGCTGGTTGTCGGTCGTCGAAGGTCAAGCGTCTCTTGGTCGCCACGCTGCTCACAGGGCAGCTGCTGATCGGCGTTGCGGCGGCGACCACGGCGATTGGTGGCAGTTCGGCCACGTCGTTTCGAGGGCTGAACCAGGACGGTACTCCCGCTGCTGGCGAGCCGCTTGTTATTACCGCACAACCCGAGCCACTGGATGCGAATCCAAGTGGAGACCAGGTCTTGCGTCTAGCAGGTCCGGTTGTTGGGCCCGAAACGTTGGATCCCGCGCGGTCGCGAGATCTTGCAAGCGCCTTCCTTATTCGTCAGATCTTTCGCGGGCTGACCAGATTCGATGCGGAGCTTCAGCCGATTCCAGAACTCGCCGAACAGATCGAAATCAGCGCAGACGGCCTTGAATACACGTTCACCTTGCGAGAGGGGATCACCTTTCACGATGGATCTCTGATCGAATCGCCTGACATCGAGGAGTCGCTCACGCGGGCACTCCGTCCAACAACGGTGGGCGGCGGTGCAACCGAGTTGGGCGGACCTACGTTTTTGTCGGACATCGATGGTGCGGCAGAGGTTGTCTCTGGTGCGACGACGACTCTTCGCGGCATAGAATCGGTCGACGAACGGACGGTGCATATTCGACTGTCGGCGCCTCGATCGACGTTCTTGATGAAGCTTGCCTCGGCGCCTGCGTCCATCGTCGACACGGCTCAGATCGCAATCGAGGCCGATTGGTGGCGGATGCCGAACGGGTCAGGGCCGTTTGTCGTCGCGGCGTGGGATGACGACGAGCAACTTACGCTCGAGCCATTCGAGCACTTCCACTCCGGTACGCCGCCGCTGAAGCGAATCGACATCTTGCTCGGGGCCAATGCTCAACAGTCATTCAACCTGTACCAGGCGGGCGAAATCGATCTCGATTCGGTCGGAATCAACGTGCTCGACCGAGTTATGGCGCCGGAAAGCGAGTTGCGGCACGAGGTGACCGTCACCCCGCTCTTTGCGGCCGACTATATCGCGTTCCGAACCGGCGTCGAGCCGATGGACGATCCAATGGTGCGAAGGGCGGTCCAGCTCGGCTTTCCGCGCGAAAAGGTCGCACGCGTTACCTACGAGGGGTACGTGGAACCGGCGGCCGGAATAGTTCCGCACGGCA
Organism: Thermomicrobiales bacterium; assembly: GCA_050695955.1. Classification (GTDB taxonomy): domain Bacteria; phylum Chloroflexota; class Chloroflexia; order Thermomicrobiales; family UBA6265; genus JBOGUF01. The sequence continues at coordinate 4,730 of JBOGUE010000332.1, forward strand.
TGCTCGGAAAGGATTGGCCCGTTGACGGCCTGCCCTATGATCTCGAAGCCGCGCGGGAGGCCATCGCCCAGTCACGGTACGGATCCGCCGACAACGTGCCGCCGATTCGGATCTACTCGTCGAGCGGGTCCGGCGCTGAGTCGTTGCGAGACGTGCTGCGGCGCGACCTTGGGCTGACAGTCGAGGTAATCGCGATCGACTGGGCCGAATTTATGGACGGGCTGTCCGCGCGCCAGTACCCGGCGTACGAGCTCTATTGGGGCGCCGACTATCCGGATCCGGAGAGCTTTCTATGGACGCTCTTCGGCACCGGTCGAGCGGACAATTACATCGACTACTCGAATCCGACGTTTGACGATCTGCTCGAGCAAGCCGCGGCGCAACGAGACGCGGAAGCTCGGTCGGCGCTCTACGCGCGGGCGCAGCAAGTGCTGATGGACGATGTCATGCTCATCCCGCTCTACTACGATGTTTCCTATACCGTCGTCAAGCCGCACGTGAAGAACCTTGCCGTGACATCGCTGGGCATACTTCGGCTTGAAACGGTCTGGGTGGAGCGTTGACCCGTGGCCGTGCGCGCCGACTTGCCACCCGCCATCACGTCGAAGCTTCACCTGCGAAATCTTCGCGTTGAAAACGTTGCCGACTTGCGACTTGGGTGGCATGCCCGCCTTCAACCGGAGGAAATCAGGCGTTTGCTGGCAGTGCACCCGGACCGGTCAGTCTGGTCGCCCCAGACGCTCGAGTATGCCATTGTCGGTCCATGGCGTCATCGGACGGAGATCGGACATCTGGTTGACTTCTCCGCCGTGCGGCATCCGGATGCGGTTATCGATGAGGTTCTTGTTCGCTGTCGCAACGCCGGTGACACGATGGTCATTGCGGTCGAATTGGACGAGGTCCGCCGACCCGTTTTCTACGACCGCATCGGATTCGATCTGCTCGAAGAAGTCGTGACGTACGAGTGGTCGGGACGCACGATCGCGCGCCCGCCTGCCGCCTCGATTACCTTCGCACCTGTCGACCTGGCAAGCGACCTGGATCGCACCCTGTTGCTTGACATCGATCACGCCGCGTTTCCGTGGATGTGGCGTAATTGCGATATGGAGTTCCAGGTTTACGGTATAACGCCAGGGGTCGACGTGTTTCTTTGTCGGTACCAAGGACGGCCCGCTGGATACATCGGGGTCACGAGTTTTCCCGGATGGGGGCACCTCGACCGCATCGCGGTTCACCCTCATTTTCAGGGAAATGGAGTCGGCCAGGCGGCACTGGGATTCGCGGTGCAACAAATGCTGCGCCGGGGTGCGCGTCGCATCGGCCTCAGTACCCAGCAGAACAACATGCAGTCCCGTCGACTATACGAGCGGTTCGGTTTTCGTCGGGCCCCGTCGAATGACTATCGCATCTATGGACGGTTGCTCCGTTGTCTCGATTGACGATAATGTGGTGGCAGGCCACGGCCCATTGAGATTGTGCGGTGCCGACAATCGAGTGTTTTGAGATCAGTCGGTCCAGTTGCGATCAATCATGAGGAAACGAGCTATCGATGGCAAGCACGTTCGGACGCATCTTCAAGCTGACAACCTGGGGCGAGTCGCACGGTCCGGCACTCGGCGTCGTGATCGAGGGCTGTCCCGCGGGAATTACTCTCGGTGTCGAGGATATCCAAGAGCAACTCAATCGTCGCCGGGTCGGTCAAAGCAAGGTCACAACTCCACGTAACGAAGCCGACCGGGCCGAGCTTCTGTCGGGCGTGTTCGAAGGCGTGACGACAGGAGCCCCGATTTCGCTCATCACCTATAACCGCGACGTCGACTCCTCCAAATACGAACCGTTGCGCGATGTCTTTCGTCCAGGGCACGCGGACTATACGTATTGGGCGAAGTATGGCCATCGCGATCACCGCGGAGGGGGACGCTCGTCCGCCCGCGAGACTTGGGGCCGCGTCGCCGCGGGTGCTATCGCACGAAAGATCCTAGCCGCGTCGGGTTGCGAGGTGTACGGCTTTGTGCGCGAGCTAGGCGGGATCGCCATGGAATCGTTCGACCGGCACGAGATCGAGCGCAATATCGTCCGCTGCCCCGATCCGATTGCCGCGGAGAAAATAGTCGAGGCCATATTGGCGGCGAAGGCAGAGGGAGATAGTCTTGGCGGCGTCGTCGAGGTGCATGCTGCCGGCGTGCCCGTGGGGCTGGGCGAACCCACCTTCGACAAACTTGACGCGTTGATTGGTCAGGCGATGTTGAGCATTCCGGCGGTCAAAGGAGTCGAAATCGGGGAAGGGTTTGCCGTCGTGCGCTCGCGCGGGTCCCAGGCGAACGACGCCTTTTACGCCGATAATGGCCGCGTGCGGACGCGAACGAATGCCCACGGTGGCACCCTGGGTGGCATTTCATCAGGCGAAGATATCGTCGTGCGCATCGCGGTTAAGCCTACGTCATCAGTTTCGAAGGCTCAGGAGACGGTCGATACGTCGCTCGAGTCGCAACAAATCGTGGTCGAAGGCAGGCACGATCCATCCGTCTGCCCTCGCGCCGTGCCGGTGGCCGAAGCGATGCTAGCGATCCTCCTGGCCGATCTCCTGCTGCTGAATCGGGCAGCGCGAATCTCACCGTCCGCGGACCGGTCTACCGTGATGGGGTAACTTCTGCCGCGACGACAATCCGGTCCGCGGCGTCGTCGAAAGGATCGAGGTCGTAGCTCCCATAGACCTGCCATTCGACAAAGCCGGCGAGTTCTAGCATGAGTTCAAGCTCCGCCCGGTGGACATAACGCATGTCGTAGCTCGTGGCGACGCGCCGGAGGGTGCCGTCCGGCGAAACCCGGTCGTACCACAGCTCGGTATGTATCGTCTGCGTCGCATGTGAGACCCGGCGAGCCGCGACCTTGTCGACTCGATCACCGTTCGATTCCGACCATGTTCCTTCGTGCGTGACCGCGTGCTCGAGGGAGCGCAAGACCTCTGGACTCGGATTGAGGATGTCAATGAGTAACTGGCCACGGGGATCAAGCGACTGCTTAATCGCTCGCAGCGTCGCACGTTGCTCCTCGATAGTCGTGAGGTGCAGGAAGCCGTTCAATGACATGATAGCGACACCAAATGGTCCACCTGGAGCACCCTTCGCATCGGCCATTCGACCTTGAACGAGCGTGACGCGGTCGTCGAGACCTTCCATCTGAACGAGCTCCCGTGCCCGGTCGAGCATCGACCGCGAAAGGTCGAGGCCCGTTACCCGAAAACCCGCCCTGGCGATTGGCAGTAGGAGGCGGCCAGTCCCACATCCGAGGTCCAACACTGGATCGCCGGTCGCCTCGACGAATCCCGCGTAAAGTTCGACGTCGTCTTTGAATGCGGCGTGTTCCAAGTCGTACAGTGCCGGTAAGTGTTTGTACGGATCTTCCAGAAAAGTCGTCGGTCCCATGTCGCGAATAGTAGCGCTTTGATTGACGGAAGGGGTGGCGGATTTCTATAGTCACACGTATGGCGAAGACGGCAACAAAACAACCGACGTATGAACGAAAATCGGAACGGGTGGTGACGTCCAATCGTCGAGCCTTTCACGAGTTCTTTATCGTCGAGACGATCGAGGCGGGAATCGTACTCACCGGGACCGAGATCAAGTCGATTCGCGACGGTAAGATAACGATCGCCGAGGCGTACGCGCGGATTGACAATGGGGAACTGTGGCTGATTGGATCGCACATCTCGCCGTATGCTTTTGGGAGCTATACGAATCCCGATCCAGATCGCCCTCGCAAGCTTCTAGTTCATCGTGATCAGCTTCGAGAACTGCGAGCATTGACGGAACAGAAGGGTATGACCCTGGTGCCGCTTCGCGTCAGGTTGAAGCAGGGGCGTGCGAAGATTGAGATCGGCGTCGCTCGAGGCAAGAAACAATATGACAAGCGTGCGTCCGCGGCTGAGCGCGAGGCCTCGCGGGATGTTGAACGCGCACTGAGAGAACGCTCGTGATTTATGGTATCCTATACATTGATCTGGGGATGTTTGGTTTCGACAGGGTCCTAGGTCAGAGCATTGCATGCCGAGGCGCCCAGGCCCTCGTAAAAATGGGCAAAACCAGAAATGGCAAGCCTCAACTTGCTCTCGCTGCCTAAGTCACTGACCTCTAGGTAGCGCGTCCGCCCGGACCTCCTTCGGCCGGGACCGGCAGCGGGCGTCATTAAGGCCGGATGCGATGGATTAGTTCGTCGGAGCGCGTCCATCAAAGACAGTCCGACTCACTGTCACGAGACCCTGTCGGTGGGGGCTTGCGGCGGCACACAAAACGCCGACTACGCGTGTAGGATATGCTCGGCTAACGATTCTGGACGGGGGTTCGACTCCCCCCATCTCCACCAGTCATATGAACGGCCCGGCGGAATCCTGCCGGGCTGTTTCTTTTCACATCATTGCCTCTGCCAACGACGACGAATTGCTCAGCTTGTCAATGATTCGCGGCCTGCCCGTTATCGTGCGATGGACTGGGCAACGGGCCGCAATCTCAAGCAGTCGGGCGCGTTGCTCGTCCGTTAGCGGTCCATCAAGGACGAATGCGCGCTGGATGCGGTCGATCCGCCGCGACGCATTTTCGACGTGCTCGGAATCGACTTCGTGAATACGATCGAACTCCAGCGTGACCTGCACGCGCTCCAGCGGCCATCCCTTCCGCTTGGCGTAGAGCTGTAAGGTCATGGCCGTGCAGGAACCAAGGGCCGAGAGGAGCATATCGTACGGCGACAGCCCTAGACCGTCACCGCCGTCGGCGACCGGTTCGTCCGCGACCAGTTCGTGAGTCGCGGTGCGGACATTTGTTGCAAACGCCTTGCCGGGTTGGGTTTCTATGGTTACGACCGCCACAGTCGTCAATGCCTTTCGCTGAGTTCGGGGAACTAGAAGGTGATGCGATCGAGCGCTGCCTGTATCGCGGATGCGGCCGGTGGTTGGTAGATCCATCGATCGACCGGTGTGCCGCTTTTCAGATGCCCGCTTACGATCTCCTCTATCGCCTCCGCGGTGACGTGATTGTAGAAAACCGGCCCCGGATAGACATTCATCGAAGGGCCGTAATCGCAGCGATTGCGACATGACGTGGCAATGACTTCGACCCGATCTTCGATTCCTGCTTTTCTGAGCGCCGCTTGCAAGACCGGGAGGAGTCCACAGCTGCCACGCGGGGTGCAGTTCGGGCCGAAACAGAGATGCACCCGGAAGTAGTGCGGCGGGCGTTCGTTAAGAGGCTGGTCGTGTTCCACCGGCGGCCGCGGGTACCCGCGCCTCCATTGCTGCTCGGATCAATCGAAAGTCGTCCTCTCCAATCTGGTGGACGTTCCCCTGGAATGCGAGCGTCCAATTGGCAGCGGGCCACTTGCTAACGTAGTGCATGCGACGGGCGACACCCTCGGCTGGTAAGAAGTCCGCTTCGTCGAGCACGACGGTGGGCTCGATCGCGACCCGAAATGGATAGTCTTCGGCTTCCTTCTTCGGATCGCGACTTTGCCAGATGCGGTCGTGGCTCTCGAAGTACTGTGAGGTAATGGTTGCGATCCCGCCGAATGCTTTGACCCCGGTGACGTAGTAGACGATCATGTCCCCAGGCGACATTCGCTCTGCCTTCTTGCGATGGCGAGACTTCATGCCTTGCACACAGAAGCCGAGGTCTCTTGTCGTACGGAAGTTGTCGATCGAGCCGACAATGATCCAGTAGGCCGGCCCCATTGCTATTTCTGCCATGTCCTGAAACGCTCCTCGTTGCATCCGGTCACATGCGATGAAACCGGCCATCGCGGGGCGAGGCACAATCAAGTATCGCACGGCATGACAATGCGATCGGTTGCGGTGCATGGTCAGGCACGGGATACTGAAGCTCGCACAACGCGTTTTCATTGTTATCGACCTGAGCATGCGATGAATCAATCGAGACTGATCGAACGGTTGCAACAAATCGTCGGCTCGGACGGGGTCTTCCACCGGGCATCGGACCTCCTTGTCTACGAATACGACGGCTCGGTCGATGGGGCGGTCGAAACCGCGGCGCCGGTCGCGGTTACGCTGCCGCGAACAGCGGAACAGGTCGCCGAGATCGTGCGGGTAGCACGGCAAGCCAATCTGCCCGTGGTGCCGCGCGGCGCGGGCACGGGTTTGTCCGGCGGCGCGGTGGCGCAGCAGGGCGGCATCATCGTCGCTCTGACGCGAATGGACCGCATTCTCGAGATTGATCAGGTTGACCGGACTGCGCTGGTGGAGCCGGGGGTCATCAACCTTGAACTCTCCGAGGCGACGTTGCCCGGCGGGTATTTCTTTGCGCCAGATCCTTCTAGCCAGCGTGCGTGCACGATCGGCGGCAACGTCGCCGAGAACTCCGGTGGTCCGCATTGCCTCAAGTATGGGGTGACGACCAATCACGTCCTTGGACTCGAAGTGGTGCTCAACGACGGACGAATCGTCTGGGTCGGCGGCCGAGCCGCGGGTACTCCGGGATACGACCTGACAGCGGCGCTTGTTGGTTCCGAGGGCATGTTCGGGATTGTGACCAAGGCGTTGGTGAGGCTCACGCCCGCGCCTGAGGCAACCGCGGTCCTATTGGCAGCTTTTCCTGACGTCGAGACTGCCTCGCAAGCCGTTTCCAATACCATTGGCGCGGGCATCGTTCCGGCGGCGATGGAGATGATGGACAACCTCACCATTCAGGCGGTGGAGCCGGCGTTCCACGCGGGATATCCGATGGACGCTGGCGCCGTCTTGTTGATCGAGGTCGACGGCATCAACGAGGACGTTGCAGCGACCGCGGATGAGATCGCGGGCATCTGTCGTGCGGCGAATGCCACCGAAGTGCGAACCGCCTCGTCCAAGCCGGAGCGTGACTTGCTCTGGAAGGGGCGCAAGATGGCGATCGCGGCAATGGGACGTCTTGCGCCGAATTACTACCTGCACGACACCGTCGTGCCACGTACGAAACTTCCGCAAACACTTCGCAAGGTGGAGGAGATCTCGTCCGCTTACGCTTTGCCGATTGCCAACGTCTTCCATGCCGGGGACGGTAACCTCCATCCGCTAATGCTTTTTGACCGACACCGACCCGGGGACGTCGAAAAGGTGCTCGATGCGAGCAAAGAAATCATCACGTCCTGTGTCGAGGTCGGCGGCGCGTTGACCGGCGAGCACGGCATTGGCACCGAAAAGCGAGGATTTATGACGCTTGTCTTCACTGGTGAGGATCTGGCGGCGATGGCAGGCGTGCGAAACGCCTTTGATCCGACGGGGTTGTTCAACCCGGATAAGGTCTTCCCCAAGGGGTACGTCTGCGGCGAAGTTCGCGCCCTGCGCAATCAGGCAATGGCACAGACGCATGGCATCTATCCCCTCTAGCGACGTTCGCGGCAGGACGGTGGACGACGCGCTCAACGACTTGTCCGTTGACGGGTTGATGCCGGCGTCGATCGTTGAGCCACGCTCGCCTATTAACGCCGCGCGACTCCTCGCTGACGCCCGCGAGCAAGGGAGCAAGGTCGTTCCGGTCGGGGGCGCGACGTCCCTTGCGCTCGGCAATGAGCCTGAGCGGATTGACATTGCGCTTTCAACGGGTCGACTCTCAGGCGTCCTTTCTTATGAGCCGACCGACTTGACACTTTCGGTCATGGCCGGAACGCCATTTGCCGTGGTTCAAGCGCTTTTGGGGGAACAGGGGCAAACCTTGCCGGTCGACGTGTCCCTACCGGAGGCAGCAACGATCGGCGGCATGATCGCGACCGGGATTTTTGGGCCGCGCCGCACCGGTTCGCCAACCTTCCGCGATCTCTTGATTGGTGTCTCGGCGGCTCATCCGACTGGCGACGTGACCAAGGCCGGTGGGATGGTCGTTAAAAATGTGTCCGGGTTCGATCTGATGCGTCTCTACCTTGGGTCATTGGGTACGCTCGGCTTGGTGGTTTCGGCGAACTTCAAGGTCTTGCCGCTGGCGCGCGCAGAAACCACGGTATTCGCACGCTATGCGGGGCTCGATGACGCGCTATCGGGCGCTGGTCGAGTCCACCTCAGCAGGGTTCGACCCACCTGCTTAGAAGTGTTTGAAGGAGCGGGCGCCTGGCATGCAGCAGTGCGGATCGAAGGGCGCGAATCGACTGTGCGACTGCTGGCGGCCGATTCCATCGAGTTGTTGCACGGAGACGCTGAGACTTGGACTGATACACAGAGCATTGAATGGTGGCAGCGGTACACGGACGCGCAGGCGATCACGACCGACGGTGCCGACGCGTTGATTCGCGCCAGTGTCCGACCGCGGGCCACGACGGCAACCGCGTCAGAGTTGTGGTCCCTGCTCAGCGGCGCAGGAGTCGAGGTCCCGCTTTTTTCGGTGTCACCGGCAATTGGGCAACTTACGTTCCGCATCAGGTTCCCGGAAGGGCGTGACGCCGCCGCGGACTTTACGCGACTTCATGCTTCGTTGATGGCCCAGGTCGATCACCTGGTCGTTCTCGCCGCACCACCGCATTGGAAGCGACAGATCGATGTCTGGGGACGCTCACCGAACACGATCGACGTCATGCGCGCCCTCAAACGCGAGTTCGATCCTGAGAACGTCTTGAATCCGGGCCGGTACGCCGGTCGCATTTAGGTGAGGTTGGCAGAAAGCGATGACGGTTGCAGCCTCGGCGGACATCGCCCGACTGGGCGGATTTTTTGGTCAGGACATACCTGAGCTCGAACTTTTGCGGGCGTGCGTGCATTGCGGCATGTGTCTTTCGTCATGCCCGACCTATCGCATTACCGGCCAGGAGATGTCGTCGCCGCGCGGTCGACTCTGGATGATGAACGCGGTCGCCGAAGATCGCCTCGATTTGCTCGATGCCGCATTCGACGAGCAAATGTATCAGTGCTTGAATTGCCGCGCGTGCGAGGCTGTATGCCCGTCCGGCGTCCATTACGGTCCTCTGGTGGAAGCGTCGCGAGCGCAGTTAGAACAGCACCGACCACGACCGCTGTGGCAACGCGTCGTGCGGACCGTCGCGCTTGGCTGGCTGTTTGGTGACGTGAGGCGGATGCGGGCGCTGGTTGGCTCCCTCAAGCTCTACCAGCGGACGGGGCTGGCCGGAATTGTTCGCCGGAGCGGCGCCGTCAAACTCATGGCTATGGCCGACTTGGAGTCGATGATGCCAAGCGTGTCCAAGAAATTCCTCGTTCCCGGTACCGAACGATGGCGGCCGAACGTGCCCTCCGATTCGGTCCAGCTCTTCAACGGATGCATGATGGGCACCGTCTTCGCGGACACGAACCGCGCCGCGGGTCGCGTGCTGGCGCACAATGGGGCCGTCGTTGACGTCCCGCACGGCCAGCAGTGCTGTGGCGCGCTTCACGTGCACAGTGGCATGTTCGAGGGGGCCCGAATCCTTGCCAGGCAGAACATCGATGCGTTTGAACGGAGTGGCGACGACGCGGTGATTGTGACCGCTGCCGGCTGCGGCGCTGCGCTCAAGGAATACGGATATCTGTTGAAGGACGATGCCGAGTATGCGGAGCGTGCTACGCGCTTCAGTGAGCGGGTACAAGACGTCACCGAGTACCTAGGCGCTGCATCGCTGACGCCGCCAGGTCGTGCGGTGGCGCGGACGGTAACCTACCAAGAACCATGTCACCTGGCGCATGCGCAGCGCATCACCGTGCAACCGCGCAAGCTGTTGAACGCAATTCCGGGCCTAAAGCTGATTGAAATGTCCGAATCGTCGCTCTGCTGTGGCAGCGCCGGGATCTACAACTTGATCCGACGGGAGATGGCGAACGAGCTCGGCGACCGCAAGGCCCAACACGCCATGACGACCGGGGCGGTGGAGGTCGTGACGGCCAATCCCGGTTGCGCCATGCAGCTCCGGACGTCACTGTTGCGCAATGGCTCCTCGATGCGCGTTCGCCACGTCGTCGAATTGTTGGACGAAGCCTACGGAGGCGAGACAGCCTCGCGCGATGTGGCCTGGAAGCCTGACTGATCGTCGAATCCTGCGAGTGGAAACGTGATCGTGGCGACAGTGCCTTCGTCCGAGGACTTGATCGAAAACCGTCCGAACAAGTCGGAAGTCACCAGGCGCTGGACGATGCGCATACCGAGACCGCTGCTCCGGCTTGGATCGAACCCATCGGGTACCCGGCAGCCGTCATTTTCCACTTCGAGGGTGGCGTGTCCGAGGTGTCGGTACGTGCGAACAGCGATTCGTCCATGAGCCCGGTTGCGGAACCCGTGACTGACCGCATTCGCAACCAGTTCATTGGTCAAGAGCGCGAGAATGGTCGCCTGCTTCGATGGGACCGTGATGTCGCTCCGAGGAATGTCGAACGCAACGTGCAATCCTGGCGGGATCAATGTCGTGTAGGCCTCTTCGGCGACCAGACGGGCGATGGTGTCGATGGTCGTGCCGCCGAGCCGATCTTCATCGCTCAACAGATCGTGGACAGCGGCGATGGCCTGTATACGGCTGACCGCCTCCCGCAAGTGGGTCGCTGAGGGCGATGACTCATCCTGCCGAATCTGGATTGAAAGCAGCGCGGCGACGGTTTGGAGATTGTTGCGCACGCGATGGTGCATTTCCTGGAGCAGCGCCGAGGTCGTTTCAAGGCCGCGACGTGCTTCCTGGTACAACTGCGCGTTCTCGATGGCGATTGAAGCGGAATCAGTAAAGGCCTGTAATAGACCAAGCTCGTCTTCAGTGAGTTCTGCGCCGGGTTTGAGGCGAATGCAGAGCGCACCGAGCGGCGTTCGGGCTGAGCGCAAGGGCATACAGAAAATCCGCCGTGTTCCGTCGACGTATTCCATATCGGTCGCTTGCGCCGAACCGGATTGGATCACGTCGCGGACGAGGCGATTGCGCCGGACTTCGTCAATCATTTGCCGGGTTTCTCCGATCCGGTATTCGATGATCGGTTCACCAGGCGAATCAGGGCTGTTGCCGTCGTTTGGCAAGCGAAAAACGGCGGCAGCTTCCGCGCTGATCAACTCAACCGCCGCTTCGGTGATCCATCGCAACACGTCCGGTAGGTCGAGAGAGGAAGCGACCGTGCGCGACACACGTTGCAGGGTGCCCAGCTCATTAATCTTGCGCCGGAGCCTGGCGTCGGTTCGGCTGTAGAGACGGGCATTCTCAATGCTGATCGCCAACTCGCCGGCGACTGTTTCGAGAAATGCGATTTCGTCACGATCGAACGAGCGCCGCTCGACGGTCAGGATGTTCAGCACGCCGACGAGGCGATTTGCGCCGCGGATGAGGATTGGCACCGATACCTGGGTCGTGTAAGCATCATCGCCGAAGGAGGGCGAGCTTTTCCACGCCTCGTGACTGTGGGCATCGGGCGCAATGACAGGTCGCCCTTCGGCGGCGGCTTGCCCGGTAATGCCCATGCCCGGTCGCAACGTGAGCGCGCCGATTGACGCGGCGTTGAGTCCAACGGCCGCGCGTAGTGCAAGTGAGTCGGTTGCGGAATCGTAAAGCAAGACAGCACAGGCGTCACTGTTCGTCGTTTCCGCCACCACGCGCACGACCGTTTCCAGCATCTCGGAGAGTTTGAGGTTCGCGGTGGCGGCCCGATTGATTCGGTGGAGTGCGCTGAGGCGAGCTAGTTGCGTCGGCAATTGGTCCTCACCGATTTGGACAGCCTGATCGGTCCTTGGCGCATCGCTATAGGTTCGCGCGAGCGCAGCCAGGGCAATGCCCGCGGCGATCATCGTCGTCGGGTCGGCAGTGTGCCCGCCAACACGCTCGAACAGATCCTGGAGCGCAACCACGCCGCCAGCCATGGCCTCTTCTAAGGGAACGCCCGCGGCGGCCGCCGTGCGACCGAACTCGTCGAATGCGCGGCGCAACGGTTGCGTGCCGAGGCCGATGTCGTCTTGTGTGCCATAAGCCTCGTGAAGC
>JBOGUE010000333.1:0-3170 GCA_050695955.1 Thermomicrobiales bacterium
GAGTCGAGGAATCTCGCGGAGCAAAGCGGAGGCGATCTCGTTCGGGGGACCCGACCAAATTCTAACTAAGCGTCTCCACGCAAGGTCAGTGCCAGTCCTAGGGCGTGTTTGCATACTCACAACCAGAGCAGGATGGCCGCGATGGTGAGCAGCGCATGGTAGCGAACGGCCAATGTATCGTAGCGGGTGGCGATTGCTCGATGCTGTTTGAGCCGGTTGATCAGGCGCTCGATCTGGTTGCGCTCGCGGTAGGCGTCCCGATCGAAGCGGACCCCGCGTCGCGGTTCATTGCGCAGCCACGGAATCACCGCCCCGATCCCCCGCCGGCGCAGGTCGTGACGGATCCGCCGGCCCGTGTAGCCCTTGTCGCCCGCCACCCGATCGGGCCGCACCCGCGGGCGACCGCCCCCTGGTCGCGCCACCGCCCCGCGCTCCAACACGGCGTCGACTTGCGTCGCTTCCTCGCGCTGGCCGCCGGTCAGCACCCAGGTCAGCGGCTGACCCCGCCGGTCGCTCCGCAGGTGGATCTTCGTCGAGAAGCCGCCCCGACTGCGCCCCAACGCCTGATCACCGCCCCCTTTTTCGCCCCGGCCGCGTGCGGGTGGGCCCGAATCACGGTGCCGTCAAGGACGTGCAGACTCCAGTCCAGCTCGCCGCGGGCGTCGGCCGCGGTCTGCAATGCCGCCAAGATCCGATCCCAGATCCCGGCCAGTTGCCAGCGGCGAAAGCGCGAATACACCGTCTACCACTTTCCGTACCGCTCCGGCAGGTCGCGCCACGGCGTCCCGGTCCGCAGCCGCCAGAGGATGCCGTTGAGCACCGTCCGGTGGTCGAGGTTCGGTTTGCCCGTCGCCGGCTTCTGGGGCGGCAGGTGTGGCTCCAATTTCGTCCATTGGTCGTCTGTCAACTCGTGTCGTCGTCCCATCCCTCGAGGCTACCACGCGTATGCAAACACGCCCTAACGCCTAACGCCTAACGCCTCGAAGGCGATGACGAGGCGGAGGGCGATCAGGCCGGCGAGGACGCCGGCGAGGGTGTCGACCGGCCAGTGCTTGCCGAGTTCGATGCGGCCGAGCATAGTGCCGAGGACGATGGCGCAGTAGATCGGGAGAACGGCGGGGCGCCATCGCGCGGGCGCCGCGCGCCAGGCGAGGTAGGCGAGGAGGCCGTAGAAGGAGACGGCCCACTGGACGTGCCCGCTTGGAAAACTCTGGAGGCCGCCGGCGCCCTCGACGCCGAAGTCGGGCGATGGGCGGTGGGCGTCGATGAAGAGCTTGGGCGAGATCGCGACGAAGTGGAGGAGGTAGACGGCCAGCAGCAATGCCAGCGGGCGCCAGTGCCGCAGGAGCGCGAACGCCGCGGCGGTGAGGGCCGGGATGAGGTAAAAGCCGTAAAGGCCGCCGCCAAGCTCCGACCCCAAACGCGGGATGAAGGCAAGGATCCCCCACGGGATCGCCTGAATCTCCTCGGCCAGCCGGCGGTCGAACGACGTCGGCGCCGAGCGGGTGACGACGATGAGCAGCGTCAGGAACGCGGCGGCAAGCCCGCCGACGATGCCGAGTTCCCAGATCCAGACAGTCCTGATGGGAACGGTGGTAGTGGACGCGCGTCGCCTTTCCATGCGGCGGAATGTACCACGATCCCAGGCCAGCCAGAGGCATCGCCCGCTCCGGATCAGTTGAGCTCAGACCTCAGCCTCGACTACACGGAGCGACCGGGCGGGGGAAAGGACGAGCCACACCACCGGCAGCAACAAACCGACTCCTCCGACCAGCAGGGTTGCTCTCAGGCCGATGGCCTCTCCCAGCGCACCCCCAACGAGCGACCCGATGGGAATGGCGCCCATCGTCAGGAAGCGGTAGCTCGCGTTCATCCGGCCCAACACGCTGTCCGGCGTTCTGGCCTGGCGCAGGCTCGTTTGGATGATGGCGAAGACGGCGCCCATGGACTGCGACCCGAACTGCGCGGTCATCAACAGAGGGACGGCGGACGTCCCGTCACTGGCCAGGGGCGTCAACAGCATGCAGAGCCCGCCGACGAGGTTGGCGACGATCATCGCGTGACCCGCGCCGAGCCATCGCGCGAATCGCGCCGCGATCAGCGCCCCAACCACCGAGCCGACTCCGCCGAAGCCGAAGATCAGGCCGAGCGTGCCCGGCGCGATGCCCAACGCTCGGGTCGTGTACAGCACGTATACGGCAATCGTCGTGCTGCTGAAAAAGAGGTAGATCGTGCTGGAGACCGCGAATGATCTCAGCACGGGATCGAGGTAGAGCGTGCGCACCCCGGCGAGCGCCTCCCGCCAGGCGCCATCGCGCCGGTCGTCTCCTGAGGGCGTTGGTTCCCGCGTACGGATTGTCGTTAGGAGCACGGCGGAAGCGGCCAACGAGACGGCATCCGCGATGATGGCGATCGGCGCGGTGAGGAGCTGGATGAGTCCGCCCGCCAGCCCCGGCCTCACCGCTCCTGCCACGGAGGTGCTGGCCATCAGCTTGCTGTTCGCGCTCACCAGGCGTTCCCGTCCCACCAGCGACGGCAAGTAGGACATGTGGGCCACGTCGAAGAAGGTGGTGCAGACGCCTGAGAGGAACAACACGACGTAGAGCTGCCAGATGGCGATCAGATCGAGCGCATCCGCGATCGGAATGGTCAAGAGCAGAAGGGCGCGGCCGACGTCGGCGGCAATCATGATCGCGCGGCGGCGCAGACGATCGACCCAGATGCCAGCCAGCAGGCCCACGAGCAGATTCGGGATAGTGGCCGCGGTGGCGAGCAGGCCCATCTCAAACGGGGACGCGTGCAGGGTGAGGGCGGCCAGCAGTGGCAGGGCCAGGGTGGTGACAGTCGAGCTGAGCGCGGCGAGGGTCTGTCCCGCCCACATTTTGAGGAAGTCGGGGTGGCGCCAAAGGCCGGTGAGCACGGGCATCGGTCGCTCCCTCCCGGGAGGGATGCCCTCGCGGCCCCGTCGAAGGGATAGCAAAAGGGCACCGACAAACGTCGATGCCCTCCACGATCCCGGGCGAGCAATTATTGCCTGTTGACTTCGGGCGCGGACGCGACGGACGCCGCGCTGCTCGCCTACTGGTTGCCCGAAGCGTGTTGTTGCCCCGCACGATAGCCTGCCGGGCGCAGGCGGTCAAGCCTTTAGGACCTGAAGGGTAGGGCGGTGT
>JBOGUE010000334.1:0-5851 GCA_050695955.1 Thermomicrobiales bacterium
CCCGATTTCGGGCGCGGCCCCCGGCATATTACGCTGCAGGTTCAGGGAAACCGTCTGCTGGGGATGGTAAGCTGTGATCGGTGAACCAAGCGTTCGCCAATTGCAGATCGGAGGTGTAGCCAATGGCTCCCAACTCAGCCAGGCATCCAGGGTCAACGAAAGAGTGGCTGGCATTGCCTCCTGCTGCCAAGTGCGAAAAAACTGACGCCAAGAGTCAGCGTCCTGCCGGAGTGCCGGCTTCTTCACTTCTCGCCCATTTCGGCCGGTGGCACGGCGATGATCTCGGCGACCTGATTGCCGAGGTCTACGAGACGCGGAGCAGGACGCGCTTCGAGAATGGAGGGCAATCTATGGCATTGAGAACTCCTCAGACCGAATCTGTCCAGCCGCTAACGAACCAGGAGGACGAGCCCACTCGCCGTTCGGAGCACGAGCAGATACTGCCGGAGCAACGGCGATCCACCGGCGAGGATCTGCTGAAACATGCCGGGACGTGGGTCGGAGATGACTTCGAGGAGTGTCTCGAGGCCGTCTACGCCACGCGCGGCCTCGCGCGCTTTTTAGTATCCCGCGCGTGTTCCTACTCGATACGACCTATTGCAGTCGCATCATCAGCGGCGATCCTGGCGTACTGCGAGAAGTAGCCGCCCGCCGCCGAGAGGAAATGGCGACCTGCATCATAGTCTAGGGTGAACTACTCTACATGGCCTACAAGTCCGGCCGTGCCGAGGCGAACCTGCACGCTGTTCGGGACTATCTGACCACGAGCCAGATCCATTCCATCGACGCGGAAGCTACGGATGTCTATGGTCGGATCAAAGCGGCCGTTCTGCATCGGTGGGGACCTCGGGAAAGGGCGAAGCAGCGGCACTTCGCCATCAGTCATCTCGGCTTCACCGACAACGACCTCTGGATCGCCGCCATCGCCGTGCGTCAGGACTTGATTGTCGTCTCTGAAGATGGCGACTTCGCGCGCATCGCCGAGGTGACCGACTTGCGGCACGAGTCGTGGCTCGGGAGCCAGCAATGAGCGAGACGCGGCATCTCTTTATGCGGCGCTTCGACTTGGGGGATCTACCGCCGATGCCGTTCCTCCCGAATCCCACGGAGGCCGCGCTCGATCGCATCAAGCTCGGCCCCTGACTTTTTCTGTCGCTGGCTCAGGAAGTGCGCCGGCTGGGAATGGTAAGCTGTGATCGGCGCACCCAACATTCGCCAGGGCATAGATCGGAGATGCGATCGATGGCTTTCACCCAAACAGACGAGGGAGAAGAGACCAAGCCCTATACCGGTCCAGACTCAACCGCGGCCTCGCTTTTGGCGCATCTCAGGCACGTTCCCAAGTGGTCTGGCGATGAACTCCACGATCATCTCGATGAAGTGATTCGGGTCCGAAGTCAGGGCGATTTCTGGGATCCGCCATTGCCCGACCGCAAATGGAAAAGGACCGTTGACTCGCAATTGCATACTGATCGACGACTTGGCGGCCCAAGTTGGAGGACATCCCAAATGGCATTGCCAGCCCGACGACCTAAAGTTGAGCCAGACTCCACAGAGCATGAAGCGTCACCTTCTCTGACCCATAACGGTGTCAAGGAAGAGATCCCTCCTGATCAGCGTGAGTCGACTGTTGATGATCTTTTGCAGTTCGCCGGGACGTGGGTCGGTGATGACTTCGAAGAATGCCTCGAGGCTGTCTACGCGTCTCGCAGCCTTGTTGAGTTCTGACGTCGAACGTGTATCTGCTCGACACCAATCATTGCAGCCGTATTATCGAAGGCGATGCCGCGGTCATCGCACGATTCTCCCCGCATCGTCAAGTGCGGGCGACGACGTGTGTCATCGTGCAGGCGGAACTCCTGTTCATGGCGTATTACTCTCGCCGTGCTGACGTTAACCTGCTTCCTATCCGGGCGTTCCTATCGAGAATCCGGATCCACTCCATTGACGACGAAACCACTGACCTTTGCGCACAAATCAAGACCGCCATCTTTCAACGATGGGCACCGAAGGAGCGTTCGAAACGACGACATTTCAGGCTGAACGACCTCGGCCTAACGGACAACGACCTCTGGATCGCCGCCATTGCCCTCCGGAATGACCTGATCGTCGTCACCAGCGATGGCGACTTCGCCCGCATCGCTCAGGTAACGGACTTGCGGCACGAATCGTGGCTGGGGAGCGAACAATGAGCGAGACGCGGCAACTTTTCATGCGGCGCCCTGACCTCGAGGATTTGCCGCCGATGCCGCCCCTCCCGGCCGGGTACGAGATGCGGACGGCGGGGCCGGAGGACGCCGAGGCGATCGCCGCGGTGATGGTCTCGGCCTTTGGGCCGGAATGGTCTGCCGCCACGGTACGTGAGAAGTTGCTCGGCGCGCCGGACGTCCCGGAGACATTCTTGGTGACCGCCGACGGCGTGCCGGTCGCGATCGCGTCGGCGCGATTCGCGACCGAACAGTATCCCGGTTCCGGCTATGTTCATTGGGTCGCCGCCGACGCCGCGCATCGCGGGAAGCGGCTTGGCTTCGCCGTCACCCTGGCGGTGCTTCACTACTTCCGAGCGCAAGGCTGCAAAGACGCGGTTCTCGAAACCGACCCGCCCCGCCTACCCGCGATCCGCGTCTACCTCGGCCTCGGCTTTCGCCCCGAGGTCGTGACGCCGGAGCACGAGGTGATCTGGCGCGACATCCTGACCACCCGTCACCCACCCCCGAAACTGACCGGTCAGGCTCATTAATAGAACGTACCGAGGATTCCGCCGTAGAGCAAGTGCGACACGACCACGGAGATCGCAGTCCGCTCTCCGTAGTTGGCGGCGAGGAAGCCGGGCGGCTCGAGCTGCCTCGTCGGCGTCGGTCCTTGTTGCTCACTGGCCATGCGTGGGTGCATTGCTGGCATGACCGGCATCGCCGCGACGAGCACGAAGATCGCATGCACGAGGCCGATGGCCAATCCCAGCCACCAGGTTGCGCGTCCCCAGCTCGCGAAAGCCGCGGCGTAGACGAAGGCGAACATCCACCCATTCATCAGATGGATCAGGAAGCCGACCAGTTTGGCCCGGTCCCGGTCTGCCGTGAACATCGTGCCGAGCATGTAGGGAACGTTCATCCGGGTCAGGCCAAGCCCTTGACTCCCGGCCATCAGCGACGTCAAGATCACTGTGCCGACAAACCCCCACAGCATGACGCTCCCCATGTTCATATGCGCTCATCCGTGTGGCCGACCGTCTCCGCCTCCGTGCCGCCGTTGCCGTCCGCCGCTAGCGTCAGCGCGGCATTGATCAGGCCGATGTGCGTGAATGCCTGCGGGAAGTTGCCAAGCGCTGCCCCGGTATCCGGATCGATCTCCTCCCCGAGCAGCCCAACGTCGTTGGCATAGGTCAGCAGATGCGCGAAGGTCCGCTCCGCGCCGTCGCGATCGCCCCCCCTGGCCCGACATTCCACAGCCCAGAAGCTGCAGATGCCGAATGCGCCTTCTCCCGGCGGGAGCCCGTCGTCGGTCTGTTCCAGGTAGCGATAGATCAGGC
Source organism: Thermomicrobiales bacterium (assembly GCA_050695955.1). GTDB lineage: Bacteria > Chloroflexota > Chloroflexia > Thermomicrobiales > UBA6265 > JBOGUF01. Next base: position 3,530 of record JBOGUE010000334.1, read on the forward strand.
CATCTCGGCCCAGCCGCTCGTGGATGCGCTGGCAGGTCGCGTCCATCCGCGGGTGGGTGGCCTCGATGTAGCCGTAGAGCGGCAACAGGAGGAGGCTGGCGTCCAGATCGTCGCCGTCGAAGACGCGTGTATAGCTCTGGAGCCGCTCGTTGTAGCCGCGTGTCTCGATCGCCGCCCTGAGGGCGTCCCGGTTCGCGCGGAATCGGTCGACGTCCAGGTCGAGGTCCAGCATGTCGTGCAACTCGATCAGCCGGTCGAGGGCGACCCAACAGAGCGCCTTCGAGTAGGTGTGGTGGAAGCGACCGGCGCGCCCCTCCCAGATCCCCTCGTCGGGCTCCTGCCACCGCTCGCAGACCGTCCGCCCGAGTCCGTTGAGGAGCCGGGTGGCATCACGGGCGAAGCGGCCACCGCGATGCGCGAACCGCGCCGCGGCATCGATCACTTCCCCATAGACGTCAAGCTGGAACTGTTCGCGCGCGTCATTGCCGATGCGCACCGGGCGCGAGCCGGCATAGCCGGCCAGGTGGGGCAGCTCCACTTCGGGCAAGCGCGTTTCCCCGTAGACATCGTAGAGCACCTGGAGCTCCGGCCAGGTCAGGCGCGTGGCGTGAAGTAACCAGCCGAGAAAAGCCTCCGCCTCTTCGTCGTAGCCGAGATCGAAGAGCGCGCGCAGCGTGAAGGATGCGTCACGCAGCCAGCAATAGCGATAATCCCAGTTGCGGACACCGCCGACCGCCTCGGGGAGCGAGGTGGTCGGAGCGGCGATCACGGCGCCGGATGGAGCGTAAGCCATGAGCTTGAGGATGAGGGCGCCGCGGATGACGGCGTCCCGGTAGGGCCCTCGGTAGGTGCAGCGGCCGGCCCAGGCGCGCCACCACTCGACGGACCGTTCCAGCCGATCGCGGGCGGCCTCGCCGAGCGGTGGGATCACCGCGGGCGCCTCCGCGCTATAGGTCAGCGAGAGATACCGCCGCTCGCCGGCCGCGATCCGGGCTGACCCATGGGCGTTCAATCGGTCAGGAGTGAGGTCGAGCGGCACGTCGCCGCGGAGCCATAGGGCCTCACCCTTCGCCTGGCACCAAAGCCCAAGCGCGCCGCGCCGGTACAGCGGGGGACGCAGTCGGCCATAGTCGGGTCGGGGATCGTAGAGCACCTCGATCTCGACTTCGCCCGCGATACCCTCCAATTCGCGCAACACTTCGTGTTCTGCCGTCAGCGAGGCCCGTTTGGTCTCCTCGCTCGCGACCGGCATCAGATCACGCAGCGCGCACGCGCCGGTCCGAGTGTAAAAGATGGATTCGAGCACGTTCGTGTCGGGCAGATAGCGTCGCTCCGTCCGAAACTCGCCGCTGGGGCGCACGCGAAAGCGACCGCCGTTATGCGCATCGAGCAGGGCGGCGAAGACCGACGGGCTGTCGAACCGGGGCAGGCAGAGCCAATCGAGCGAGCCGTCGCGGGAGACGAGTCCCGCGCTTCGGCAGTCGCCGATGAGTGCGTAATCGTCGATCGACGGATAGTCGCCGACTGCCACGCGAGATGTCAGATCGGAAGCCGCTACCACCACAGCCTTCTCCGAGGTGCCGCGTCGTCGACGTCCGCTGACGCCGCACGGGACGGTCCGCGTTCTCCGGTGTAGCATAGTTCGGCGGCGCTGACACCGCGGTAACAGGTCTTACCAAGACAGGACAAGGATGATCGCCGGCCGGCGATCATCCACACAGTCCGCTCAACCTCGCCGACCGGCGATCCGGCTCTCCCACGATCTCGGCCTTTGTCTCAGTCTCGACTGATGCTCCGTGCTCACGCCGTCAACCGGTAGAAACGGAAGAAGTCGTGCTCGATGGGCAACACGTCGACCGCGCGGTATCCGGCCTGCTCGGCGTACTGCCGCATCGTCGAGGCCCGCATTACCGTGCCCGTGCCTGCCGAGGGTTGCTCGGTCATGCCGACCGGCAGGCAGTGGAGGATGCTGAAGCCGTACATGTACCGCTCGACCTCGTCACCCGGCGCGGTGAAGACGTCCGCCACCTTTTCGTCCACGACTAGTACCGTACCGCCGGCGCCGACAAGGCGGTGCATCGCCTGGAGGGTGGCGACCGGATTCGACATGTCGTGGATGCACTCCACGGCAAGCGCGAAGTCGTATTGCCCGGCCAGCGTCGGGTCGCCCGCGTCGCGGACTTGGAACGCGACGCGACCGGCCACGCCGGCCGTTTCGGCGTTAGCTTGGGCGGCCGCTACCGACGCTTCGTCGAGGTCGAACCCGTCCACGCGCGCGTTGGGGTACGCCTTCGCGATCGCGATGCTGGACCATCCCAGGCC
>JBOGUE010000335.1:0-7994 GCA_050695955.1 Thermomicrobiales bacterium
ACCGCCGGATCGCCGACCGCGCCGCGCTGGCGACCGAGGTCACCGCCTGGGTCGCCGACCGCAACGCCGCGGCCGTCACGGTCGATTGGCGCTTCACCACCGCCGACGCGCGGATCAAGCTCAAGCAGCTCTATCCCACCCTCATACCCATCACATGACGTTGCACGGAGCACTAGTAGGGCCTGTGCTCTATTGCCGATCCAAGCGCCGATCCGGTGAGCCGCTGATGCATTGATATTGCCTGGGTCTCGGTCATTGATGAGATGTAATCGGCAACGATGCGCATTTTCTCGGCGTCCCCCCTTACTGCACCAAGCATCTCCTGAAAGAACGCGGGAAAGACATTCCACTTCTTCGGATCGCGCACGGCTTTGCGCAATGCAATAAATAGAGACCGGATGAGTGATCGTTGGCCAAATCTCTGCGAGGCAAGCGACTCGCTGTCGATGACGTAATACCATGTGAGACCTTTGAGGACGCCGACCTCCAATTGCAACTCGTCGTCTATGCCGATGGCATCTTCGCCTGAAGCGGTGCCAGAAAAGTCCACGGCGTTGATATATCTTCCAATCAGTCGCGAGGTAAAGCTTCGCAGGCTTGCTCTGTCATTGTGGATTCCTCGATACGGCAGCGAAGCAGGCCCCATGTCCATGACCCGATTAAGAGCTGCTGCCATCGCGCTTTTATCGGGTTCTCCCTGTTCGCTCTGCCGTAGAAACTCAGCGGCTAAGAACTCGTCGCGCTCGTTCTGATCCGTAACCAATCGATCGAGTGGAATCAGTCCGGCGCGAAAGAAGTCCTCCAAATCATGCACGGCGTACGCAATATCATCCGCCCAGTCCATGATTGCGGCTTCAAGGCTGCGTTCGGCATCGACTTCCCGTAGCATCTCCGTCGCCCAGTCCATGTCGTCCAACTCGGTGGTGTACGCACCCCACTTATGCGGATTCCTCCCGGGAGTTCCTCGTTTCCAGGGATACTTCAACATTGCGCACAGGCTCGCGCGTGTGAGATCTAGTCCGTAAATATCATCGTGCCTAACGGCTAGTTTCGTTACAATCCGGAAAGACTGCGCGTTGCCCTCAAATCCATCGTGTGGGATCGCATGATCCAGGAGCCTATTCAGTTCCTCTTCTGCGACATGTCCAAACGGTGGATGCCCGAGATCATGAGCCAAGGCTGCCGCTTCGACCACGAACGGATCAAGCCCACCAGCAGCAATGGCGGCTTCTCGACCGCCCGGTTTGGCCAGAAGCGTGTCGGCCAAACCGCGGCCAATCTGTGCTACTTCTAGAGAGTGGGTAAGCCGGTTATGAATGAGCGCTCGCTCGCTCGGCGATACGACCTGAGTTACACCGCCAAGTCGGCGAAGTGCAGAGGAATAAAGTATTCGATCACGGTCCCGCTGGCCCTCAGACCGCTCGTCACTACTTCGCGAACTCTTACCGTGGCGTCGGTCCTCACGACCCAACGTATTCCTCAGAACGCTGACTTGCGGTGATTCCCGACAGGGACTGGCTGTCTACAGCCCGTGTCGTAAAGCGTGAGCATCCAATCCTTGGTAAGGTCGAGCCTATCTCGATCAAGCAGAAACCACATAACTGCCCTGATTTTGTCCTCTTTAAACCCTTGACCTCGCAGCACAGAAACCAGTTGCTTCGGAGCAAGCGGTTTCCCAGCTTCCGTAACGATCTGCACCATATTCGTGGCTATCTGGTCGCGTTCCTCATCTTGGCGCATCACTTGGTCGAGCCCTTCTGCTTTCTCGCTGCATCAGCAACTTCAAGGCCTGATGCGACCTGCGACATCCAGCAACGCAATTTCCTCCTCTAAGATTATCTGGACTTTTCGACGAACGCAACGTTCGTTCACGCACCGATGCATCACAATCTTGAGCGCCATCGTATAGTACAGTTTTCGGTCCAGACTAGTACAATAAAATCTGTCGTCCTTTGCGGGATGCAGTTCGAGAGGCGCCATCGATGGCAGTTCCCCTCCTCAATACCCGGCTCGACGCCGAGCAGATCGCCGCGGCGGCGAACGGGCACGAGCGGCCCGCGGCGATTGTGTGCAACGCCCACATCACCGGGCTGGCCGTCGCCCGCTCCCTGGCGCGGCGCGGGGTACCGGTGATCGGGCTCGACCGCGAGCCGCACGGTGTCGCCCTCGCTTCCAACGCCCTCGTCGCCGCCGCGGTCTGCCACGACCCGATCAGCCGCGAATCGGACTTCATCCAGGACATGCTGGCGATCGGGAAGCATCTCGACCAGCCCGCGGTGCTCTTTGGCTGCATGGATGAGTGGGTGCTGGCGCTCAGCGCCCATCGCGCCGAGTTGGAGGGGGCGTTCGCCTTCCCCTTCGCCGCCGACGAGGTCGTGCGGCGCATCCTCGACAAGTCGGTCCTCTACCGGGGGGCGTCCCTGGCCGGCATTCCAATTCCTCGGTATCTCGACACCCGCGCCGCCGACGACGAGCGCGTCCTGGCGGAAATCGGCGTACCGTGCATCCTGAAGCCAGCCGCCAAACGTCCCTTCTACGACGCCTTCGGGGCCAACCTCTTCGTCGTCGAGACGGCGGACGACTACCGCCGGCGACGGCAAGAGGGCGACCGCTTTGGCATGATCGCCCAGGAGATCCTGCCCGCGACCCACGAGGACTACTTCACCGTCGGCGCGGCGCTGGTGGCGGATGGCCGCGCGCTTGGCGCCTTCGTCGGCCAGCGCCTGGAGATTTCGCCGCCCGGCTACGGCACGACCTGCCTTGCCCGCGGCGTCCAACAACCAGAGTTGGAGGAGCACGCCGTCGCCATCCTGCGCCGGCTGGGCTACCACGGCATCGCCGAAGTCGAGTTCCTGCGAGACCCGCGTGACGGCACATTCAAGCTCCTCGACGTCAACACCCGGCCCTGGAAGTGGGTCGGCCTCCCAATCGCCAGCGGCGTCGACCTCCCCTGGTTGGTGTACGCCGAGGCGACGGGGCTGCCAGTCGGACCGGTCACGCGCCGCGACGACGTGATCTGGGTCTCGCTGAAGGACTACATCCCGTTGCGCGCCCGCGGGGAGGCGATGCAACCGGTCGACCCGATCGACCGCGAGCGCTGGCTGTGCCTGATCGCCGGCGATCTCCGCGGCGACATCACCGCCGCCGTTTTCGATCCCACCGACCCGGAACCGTTCCACCGCGTATTGGAGACCGCCTTCGGCTTGCGGCAGTATTCATGTCCGTGCTGAGAGCCACGAAATCGGTGTAGGGGCAGGTCGGATGCCCCTACAGACGATGGATTCCTGGCTAAGTCGTCGGCGTCGCTATCGGGGTTCCCTCCAGCGTCGCTTCGATGGTGGGCGGGCCGGATGGACCGGGCGCGCCGCGCACGGCGGCGAAGGTCGCCGGGGGCTCGACCGCGGGGACCAGGAAGCGCGGGACCTGGCGCATCCGCGTCGCCTGCTCGAAGGCGTAGGCGATCCGGATCAGGGTTGGTTCGCTGTAGGCCCGGCCAGTGAAGCTGATCCCAACCGGCAGGCCGAAGGCGTCGCCGGCCGGCACGGTCACGATCGGATAGCCGGCCATCGCCGCCGGACCGGAACTGGCGCCCAGGAAGTGGTCGGCGTTGATCAGGTCGATCTTCCAGGCCGGGCTGCCGGTCGGCGCGACGAGCGCGTCGAGTTGGTGCTGGTCCATCACCGCGTCGATCCCCTCCTGGCGAGAGAGGCGGTGGTTCTTTTCCAGGGCGTCGAGATAGATCTGATCGGTGAGCGGTCCTTTCTCCTGGGCCATGAGGAAGATCTCCTGCTCGAAGTAGGGCATCTCCTCGGCCGGGTGCTCCTCGTTGAAGCGGATCAGGTCGGCCAGCGTCTGCATCGACGAATCGGGGCCGCGGGTCGCGAGGTAGTCAGCGATGTCGGCCTTGAACTCGTAGAGCAGGACCTCGAACTCGCCTGGTTCCTCGAAGAGGGTGTCGATTGAGGGCAACTCGGCCGGGTCGACGATCTCGGCTCCAAGCCGGCGCATCGCCTCGATGGCCGCCTCGGTGATGGCGTCGGCTTGCGGGCTGTAGCCGAAGAAGGGACCGCGCATGACGCCGATCCGGGCGCCGCGCAGACCGTCCGGATCGAGGAATTGGATGTAGTCGGTCTGGGCGTTGCCGGCGCTCTCGCTGGTCATCGGATCGCGGGGGTCGACGCCGGTCATCGCCCCGAGCACGGCCGCCGCGTCCGCCACCGTCCGCCCGTGTGGCCCGATCGTGTCCTGGCTGTGGGCGATCGGGATCACCCCGGCGCGACTCGTCAGTCCGACCGTCGGCTTGATCCCGACCACGCCGGAGGCGGACGAGGGGCAGACGATCGAGCCGTCTGTCTCCGTGCCCAGGGCGACGGCGGTCAGATTCGCCGAGACCGCCGCCGGCGAACCGGAGCTCGATCCACACGGGGAGTAGTCGAGGGCATAGGGGTTGAGGCACTGACCGCCGCGTCCGCTCCAACCGCTGGTCGAGCGGGTCGAGCGGAAGTTCGCCCATTCGCTGAGCGTCGTTTTGCCCAGGATGACCGCGCCGGCCTCGCGCAGCCGTTGCACGACGAAGGCATCCTGGCTCGGCGGCGGCGCATCGGCCAGCGCCAGCGAGCCGGCCGTGGTCAGCATCTGGTCGGCCGTGTCGATGTTGTCTTTCAGCAGGATGGGGATGCCGTGCAGGGGACCGCGCGGACCGCTGCTCGCCAACTCTTGGTCGAGCGCGTCCGCTATCACCTGCGCCTCCGGATTGATCTCGAGGACCGAGTTGAGGCGCGGTCCGTCGCGGTCGATTGCGTTGATACGGACAAGATAGGCGTCGACGAGTTCACGCGCGGACATCCGTCCTGTATCGAGCGCCGTCCGCAGCTCGGCGACGGTCGCTTCTTCCAGTTCCGGGAAGGGTACGTTCTGGGCGAGGGAGATGGAGTGCTGGCTCGGCCCGCCATCCGAGCGCGAAGAGAGGCCGGCGGCGCCGGCAACGGCCGGGACGGCCGCGGCAGCCACCCCCCACTTGATGACCGACCGCCGGCTGAGAGATGTAGTACGCAATCCGGGGATGCTCATCGGGACGCTCCTCCGTCGCTGATGCGGGTCACGGACGATCGTGGCGTCGCGAGCAGCCCTGCATGGCGGACCGCGGCACCAGCGCGACCCGACTCCGAACCCGTGTGCTACGCCTGGAAACGATTGCGCCCGAGCGGTCACATCGTACCCCCGACGCCGATTTGCATCCGCCCCATGCTGATAACGAACGGGATTGGCCGAAGGATGGGCAAACGACCGAGCGCCGCCTACCTTACACCCGCGCCGCGTCCTGTCAATTGCCCGCCTTGCCCCTGCGCCCGGTCCGGTGTAGCGTGTGGGGACCGTCACCGCGGACGGCCTGGTCATACGCCTGGAGGAACGATTTGATGACGCCCGCCCCCTATGGATCCTGGCCTTCCCCCATTACCTCGGAGTTGATCGTCACCGGGACGATCAGCCTCCTCGAGGTCACCATCGACGGCGACGACATCTACTGGATCGAAGGTCGCCCGACCGAGGCTGGACGCCGCGTGATCGTCCGGCGCACACCGGACGGGCGCACTTCCGACGTCACCCCCGCGCCCTTCAACGCTCGCACCCGCGTCCACGAATACGGCGGCGGTTCCTATACGGTCGTCGACGGCACGGGCTACTACACCAACTTCGCCGACCAGCGGCTCTACAAGGTCGGACCCGGGGGCACGCCGGAGCCGATCACGCCCGACACCGGCAATGCAGCCCTGCGTTTTGCCGACTTCTCGCAGGATCACGCCCGCAACCGCCTCATCTGCGTACGGGAAGACCACCGCACGGTCGATGCCGAAGCCACGAACGCCATCGTGGCCCTCGACCTCGCTGGACCAAACGACGACGGCGGTCGCGTTCTTGTCGCCGGCAGCGACTTCTATTCGACCCCCCGCGTCAGTCCGGACGGCGCGCGGCTTGCCTGGCTCACCTGGAATCATCCGAACATGCCGTGGGACGGGTGCGAACTCTGGGTTGCCGCCCTTGAGGACGACGGCGGGATTGCGAACGAGCAACTCGTCGCCGGCGGCCCCGAGGAGTCGATTTTCCAGCCGGCGTGGTCGCCAGACGGCGTTCTGCACTTCGTCTCCGACCGCACGGGATGGTGGAACCTCTACCGCTCCCACGGCGGCGCGGCCGAGCCGCTCGCCCCGATGGAGGCGGAGTTCGGCCTGCCGCAGTGGGCGTTTACGATGGCGACCTACGGGTTCGCCTCCGCCGAGATGATCGCCTGCACCTACACCCAGCACGGCACGTGGCTCCTCGCCACGCTCGACTTGGCCAGCCGCCGCTTCGATCCGGTCGAGACACCCTTTACCGAATTCGGGTCCTTCACGGTGGGTGAGGGATTTGTTCTCGTCACCGCCGGTTCGCCGACGGAGTCGCCGGTCGTCGCCCGCATCGACTTGGCCGCGGGCAAGATCGACCGTCCGCGCGCGTCATCGTCCGTCGAGCTCGACGAGGGCTACCTCTCAATTGCCGAACCGATCGAGTTCTCGACCCAGGATGGCAGCACGGCGTATGGCTTCTTTTACGCCCCGTGCAACCAGGACTGCCAGGGACCTGGCGGCGAATTGCCACCGTTGGTCGTCATCAGCCACGGCGGACCCACCGGGCAAACCGACTCCGTTCTCGACCTTTCCCTCCAGTACTGGACCAGCCGCGGCTTTGCCGTGCTCGACGTCGATTATGGCGGCAGCTCCGGCTACGGCCGCGCCTACCGCGAGCGCCTCAACGACCGCTGGGGCATCATCGACGTCGACGACTGCATCGATGGCGCGCGTTATCTGGTCAAACAAGGGCGTGTTGACGGCAACCGCCTCGCCATCCGCGGTTGGAGCGCCAGCGGCTACACCACCCTCGCCGCGCTCACCTTCCGCGAGGTCTTCAAGGCTGGGGCCAGCCACTTCGGCGTCAGCGAGCTGGACGCGATGGCGGCAGACACGCACAAGTTCGAGTCGCGCTACCTCGATCGTCTGATCGGCCCCTACCCCGAGCGGAAGGACCTCTATGCGGAACGCTCGCCGCTCCATTATGTCCACCGCATGACCGCTCCCCTCATCCTCTTCCAGGGGTTGGAGGACAAGGTCGTTCCACCCAACCAGGCCGAGATGATGTACGACGCGGTGAAGGCGAAGGGGCTACCGGTGGCGCTGGTCGAGTTCGCGGGCGAGCAGCACGGCTTCCGCCAAGCCGCCAACATCCGCCGCGCCCTCGACGGCGAGCTCTATTTCCTGGGGAAGGTATTCGGGTTCGAGCCGGCGGACGAGATCGAACCGGTGGCGATCGCGAATCTGTGAAGGACCGTCCGATTGTCACCAGCGCGTTCTGAAAGCAGCCGTCGATGCTAACGACTCCGTCTCGCTTCTCACCCGGTCGCGTCATCCTTCTTATGCTGGCCGGCGTCGCATGCCTTATCACCGGGATGACGACTCTTCAAGTTGTGGGAGGGGTCATCGTCTTCGCTTCGCTGCTACTGCCATTCGTGAGTCTGGGGTGGTCGCCAAAGGCGAAGAAGGAGAGACAGGCGCCAGCCGAACGTTCCCAACGCCAAGAGCAGGAGCAAGCAGCAAGGTCGTCCCCGACCAGAGACACGCGCCCGCCGAAGAGCAGGTAGCACCCGAACTCGGGCTTATTGCAATCGAGGCACTACTCTTGGGGCAGCGTCAGCAGGAAGCCGCGCGCTTCGTCCTCGAACACGCCATACCCGACGATGAGGCCGTCGTCGCCGATATCGCGCGCCTTGCGCAGTTCCCAGCCGGCGTCCGCCGGCAATTCGTCGTGCAGGTCGGTCATCGTGCCGTCTTGCCAGCGGAAGGCCAGGCCATCTGACTCTTCGTGGCCGTAGGAGCCGACGACGATGCCATCCTCGTTGATCGCCCACGCTTCGCTTGAGTCGGCGTCGAGCGTGCCGAGGTCGGTCATTTCGTTCTCCGACC
>JBOGUE010000336.1:0-2668 GCA_050695955.1 Thermomicrobiales bacterium
GTTCCAGCCCGACCTCGCCCTTCTTCATCCCCTTGGCGTCTTTGAGTTTGCGAGAGAGTTGCACGATCGCGGCGACGCCGCCGCCCATGGCGAAGAGGCTGGCGCCAGGGCTCAAGGCCGCCGCGGCAAGGCCGAGATCCGCGCGCGTTCCGGCGTCGCCCACCTCGGTCTTGTACCGCGGGTCCGCGGCGAAGGTATCCTCGGACTCCTTCACGGCCGCGAGCGAGAAGCCCTTCAACGCGTCGGACGGGGCTTTGAACCCCTCCGACCCAACGGTCATCCAATCTTTGGCATCGCCCGATCAATCCTTCTTCTTCTTCCCGCCGTTGCGCTGAATGGTCGCGCTGGCGCTCATTGCCGGCATCCGAGGAGGATGCGGGCGGCGAAGCGCCGCGCTCCCCGCACGTGATTGGCCGTGAGGGTCGAGCGCGCGCTGGGTCGCCCGGTTGCCCAGCGTGTGCTGCAGGGCCAGCACGTCGGCAGCCTGCCACACGCCGGCGCCGCGCCCATCGAGCCGGCCATGGAGCATGAGATGCGGCTCACGCCCGGACATCATGAACGGAACCCTGCGCTCCGGCTCGGTGACGTTGTCCACGCGGCGCAGGGGTCGGGTCTCGGCACGATGGATGGGCTTGACTACCGGCGGTGCGCGGTGAAGAGCATCGGCCATAAATCCAGCACCTCTCGGCGACGATGCGGCTACGTTGTGACCGGTACATGGCACTGCCAGGAGCGTGCCGCCGCCAACCAGGTCCGGCCATCGATCTTTTGCATTCGCCCAGCGAACGGAGACATCGGGATTTATCGTACAAGGATTTGCCTCATCGGGAAATAGGCGGGAGCAAAGCCCAACCCAAACGAAGGGACGGCGAAAGTCGTCCCGCGTGGTGCGCCGTGCCTCGATCAGGCACTCGAAGACATGGTCGCTGCGAGGGTATCTATCCCGAGCGAGGATGTGGAGCCTTCACAACCCGCGTGAGTTTCGCCAGGTATCTCGTGACAGCTTTGGAGTACTCGCCAACGATCAAACAGTGAGCGTCGTTGCCTTCGACGGGATCATGGACAATCTCCAAGCCCATAGCTCGGACGTCCCCAACCTGAAGCACGCCGAGACCAAACGACGGCCGCGACGCGAGGGTTCGTTCCTCGGTCGTCAGCCGCCGGAGGTCGACGGAGATCTCATTTGCCTCGTGGCTCCTGCCGCTGAAGGCAAGCGAATTCACGGCGCCTTTGGTGACGTGGTCGGGTGCGAGACGGCGGAGGAGTTCGTCATCATCACCAATTGCCACCTCTACCGCCATGCTATCCCTGCGAGCCGCCGTGCGGGAGCCCCGACTGCCCCAATGTCACAGCGCGTAGGAACGAGCTGTCTTGCTTCAGCGGATGCGTAGAAAGCGGATTGCAGAGTGGGATAGATAACTGTCTTGCTGTCTATTTCCTGAGCAGACGTTGACCCGAACTCAACGCTTCGGCCGTTTGATGATCTAGTAACCGCTAGAAAAACCGACACTATCGATAAGCTCCCAGCCTTCAGCACCCAACGCATTCAACACGTCCTCGGCGCCAGGTAGGCGATTGAGTCGAAAACCTGCGGTTAAGACTGGCTGAACCTCGGCCACCTGCATGACACTGTCGCGATTGACCGACAGATACTCCCACTGCTTCACGTCGTCTTCCCCTTATCCATCGCCGCGGTGAGCGCGCAAGGAAGACAGCACGTCGTGCAATAGTGGCGTGAGATCAGTCAGCGATACATCGTCGGCTTCAACCTGGCGTGCGGGGCGAGACGTGTTGTCTTCGTACAGGTAGCCAACAGAGCCGTCCGGCTCGATGTGAACCTCCAAGGCTGTCTCGGGATTGCCCCACTCGATCATGATGCCGCCGTCCGCACGCGCACCGATAGTCGACGGCTCAATGCGCGTACCGGCGAGCCGCAGCGGCTGGGTCAATTCCAGCAGGATCTCCCGCGCCTTCGCAATCGCTGCCGGGTTGGGAGGATTGGCGCCGTAAGAGTCCCAATCGGGCGGAAGGTCTGCAAGTTCGTTGAGCCGCGCGAGCGCCGGGCGCACGGCAGAGATCGTCGTTGAGGTCATACGTGCCGCTCCTTAGCGATTGATGCGCCCGCCAAATGCCTGTGGCGGCAGTCTCCGCGTCAACGCCGTCACCAGATAGATAGTACCAGGAAGACGCACGCGGGGGCGGCCGAGTGGCCGCCCCCGTGGCTGATCGCTGATGGCTGATCGCTCGTTAGTAGACCTCGAGATACCGCTCCCGTTCCCAGGAGGAGACGTGGAGGCGGAACTCGTTCCACTCGGTGCGCTGGGCCTCGATCAACCGCTCGAAGACGTGATCGCCGAGGGCGGAGTGCACCAGCTCGCTCTGCTCCATCTCCGCCACGGCCTCGCCGAGGGTGGCGGGCAGGACTGGGATGTTGCGCCGCTTCAGGTCGTCGTCGGTGAAGTGGTAGAGGTTCTCCTCCACCGGCTCCGGCAGCGGCAGCTCGCGCTCGATCCCGTCCAGACCGGCGGCCAGCATCACGGCGAAGGCGAGATAGGGATTGCACGACGGATCCGGGCAGCGCAGCTCGATGCGCGTGGCGGCGGTGTGCCCGCCGCGGATGGCCGGCACCCGCACCAGCGCTGAGCGGTTGGTGCGCGCCCAGGAGACG
>JBOGUE010000337.1:0-4103 GCA_050695955.1 Thermomicrobiales bacterium
CTGCGGCGCCGAGCGACTCGGGACGACGCGCACGCGTTTTGTCGTGAGCTCTGGCACATGGTTGGCCGCCATAATGATATTCGGGTTATTGGGTAGCAGGATGACCTCGTCGGCAGCAGTTGCGTCAACCGCGACGAGGAGCTCTTCGACGCTGGGATTCATCGTCTGTCCTCCCGCCACAATGCCGGTCGCACCCATGGAGCGAAGTGCGTCCGCGAGTCCGGCGCCGGAAGTAACGGCAAGGACCGCCTGTCTGCCAACGTGTGGCTCGGATGAGGTCGACGCCTCTCGCTGCTGCGCGGTCTGTCGCTGCGCAGACAGGGCGTCAGTCTGCGCGTTCATGTTGTCGATCTTGATTTGGCCGAGCTCGCCCCACCTGATCGCGTAGTCGAGTACCTGACCCGGATTGAGGGCATGGATGTGGACTTTGACGACCGTCTCGTCGCCAACTATGACGGCCGATCGACCGAGCTCGGCGAGCTCCGCGCGGACGCGTGGGAAGTCGATTTGCTGTCCAAAGATCATGAAGTTGGTGCAGTAGCCGAGCGTATCCTCGCCGTGAAGCTCGCCGATGTGATCGAGGAACGCCATCCGCGTTCCAATGAGTTCCTCCGCGGACGCGGCCGGCGGAATTCCCTCGCCTCGCGCGACGTAGTCGAAACCTTCCAGTATCAACACGAGTCCCTGGCCGCCGGCGTCGACCACGCCAGCTTGCTTGAGGATGTCGAGCATTTCGGGCGTTGCCGCGAGCGCTTGGCGCGATCCATCGAGTGCCGCGGCAAGGATGGCCGGGAGCGACGATCGCCGCGTCGCGACTGCCCCAGCGCGCTCGGCCGCGACGCGGATCACGGTGAGCATCGTTCCTTCGACCGGGTGCATCACCGCGCTATAGGCCATCTCCCGCGCCCCTTCGAGTGCGCGTACCAGGTCTCGGCCGTCGAACTCTTCAAGTCCCGTGATGCCTGTCGCGAAGCCGCGAAAGACTTGAGACAGGATGACGCCCGAGTTGCCTCGAGCCCCCATCAGCGCGCCGTATGCCGATTTGGTTGCGACCTGACCGGCGTGGAGCTTCTCGACGGCCGAAAGCTTGTGTGCCTCGTCGAGGGCGGACCGCATCGTGTGCGCCATATTCGTGCCGGTGTCGCCGTCGGGGACCGGGAAGACATTGAGCGCATTGACGCGGTCGCGATTGGTGGTGAGCCAATCGGTGGCGGCGATCAGGCCCTCCAATAGCGACTTCCCGTTCCATGTGGCCCCGGTCGCGCCGTCTTTGCGCGCGATCACACCCGCACTCCGGCCGAGGCGGGACTGGCGCGCACCCCCTCCACGCTGACATGGATCGGTTCGACAGCCATACCCAGCGTCCGCTCGACCTGAAACCTGACCATTTTCAACACTTTGCGAGCGGTCGTGAAGATGGGAGTTCTGTACTGGATGCTGACCGAGAGGTCGATCATCACTCGCCCGTTGAGCACGTTGACGCCGATACCACGTCCCAGCGCGGAGCGTCCCAAGCGCTTGTGGATTGCTGCGCCAAGCGAGCGCGGCGCCATGTCGACGCCGCCGTAGCACGAGATGGCCGCATGCTCGACGATGGCGGCGATGGCGCTGTCGGCCACGTCGATGCGCCCCGCCGCCACGGCGCCTTGCTGCTCCGCGTTGCTTGCCACGTTGGCGCTCCTGTGCAGTGCGAAAACGGGCGAAGAGCGGGCCGAGCGTCCGATCTGATAGATCTGATCGGCCCGTTGCTGGTGGCGACGCTGGCGTGCTAGCATAGGCTGTTACTGTGGCGCCGTCCACCATGGCCGGCGCCTTCTTATTGCATGTTTTGCTCGTTTTGCGCCGCGGGGCGCGCTGAGCGACCGCTCGCGCGCCACGTCTCACGCACACTCAGCGGTGCAGCGCGTCAAGGCGGTCAGGAAGGGAGTTCCATCGGTGTCCCAAACGTGTGAGCTTTGCGGTAAGACGAAGAGCTTCGGGCACAACGTCAGCCACTCCAAGCGCCGGACGAACCGCGACTTCAAGGCGAACATCCAGCGCAAGCACCTGGTGATCAACGGCGAAATGAAGCGCGTCAAGATCTGTACCCGCTGCATGCGGACGCTGTCGAAAGGCGCGCGGTAGTCAGAACGACGTCGTCTGGAACGAGGGGCCGCGGCACCGCCGCCGCCCCTCGTGATGTTCGGGACGAACCTCCACTCGCTACGGCATCTCTGCCAGGGACAGCGCAATCTCAGCCACGACCAATGGATCCGGCTCGTGCCTCCGTCGTTGCTCCAGCGCGGTTTGCGCCGCTCGTCCCCCGAGTCGGCTGAGTGCCCATGCGGCATGCTGCCGCACCAACGGCTCGTCGTGATCAGTCAAGATCCCGGTGAGCAACGGCACGTCTTCGACCGTACCGATGTTGCCCAGCGCGACCGCGGCGTTGCGGGCCAGTCCTCGCCGCTTGGCTCGCGTGACGGCGGTGCCGCGATAGGTCTCCCGAAACTCCACGGGCGTGAGTGTCAGTAACCGGCGCAGCGATGGGTAGGCATTCTCGCCGGATGCCGGGAGGAATGCCGGATCGGGTTCCGGCTTGGCCGCCTTGGTGTACGGGCAGACATCCTGACAGACATCGCAGCCGAAGACCCAGTCGCCGAGGAGAGGACGAAGCTCTCGGGGGATGGCGCCGCGCTGTTCGATGGTCTGGAACGAGAGGCAGCGCGGCGTATCGATCGTGTAAGGCGCAACGATCGCTCCAGTGGGACAACGATCGAGGCAAATGCGACAGCGGCCGCAATTCTGAATGAGCGGTGGGTCAGGTTCCAATTCCAGGTCGAGCAGCAGTTCGCCGAGCATCACCCAAGAGCCGTGGCCCGGCACGATGATGCAGGCGTTCTTGCCGTACCAACCGAGTCCCGATCGTGCGGCCACCGCGCGGTCGACGATGCGTGCCGTGTCGACGAGCAAACGCGCCTCAATCACCCGGCCGACCTCGCGCTCGATCGCCGCGTGAAGCGCTCGCATTCGTTCTTTGAGAAGGTCGTGATAGTCGACGCCCCAGGCGTAGCGGGCGATCCGACCGCGCGGTTCACCGTCGGCCGGTTTGCCCGGATCGACGCTCCAATAGGCAACGCCGACGGCGACGATGGATTGGGCGGTCGCCTGCAAGTTCCGCGGCGTCGTCGAGAAGCGGGCGCGCTCCGCGGTGAACCAGTCGAGGCCGGCCAGTCGCCCGGCATCGATCCGGTCGATGAGGACGGGTTCGAGGTTAGGAAACGGGTCCGCCGAGGTGATCGCGGAGACTGTCAACCCGTGCTCGTCAGCCAGATACTTGATCGTGGCAGAGAGGCGCACGGCACGGCTGGTCGGCGAAGAGCAGCGGAGCGGAACTGGCACGCTCATGGCGCCAGTGTAGCCCGATCCTCGCCGAGGAGCGAGGCGATCTCCGTGATCGGCGGCAACGCGGTCTGGGAGCCAAGAGCGCGCGTCGAGAGCGCGGCGACCGCGTTCGCGAAGCGGGCGACGCGCGGCCACTCCCACCGTAGCGCCATGCCGTAGGCAACCCCGCCGGCGAACGCATCGCCGGCTCCCGTCGTGTCGACCACGTCGACGGCAAACGCCGGCGCGTTCCATCGTTGATCGACGGTGAAGACCGTGGCCCCGGAGGTTCCCCGCGAGATCGCGCCCGCGCGCAGATTCGCCGTCCGCATCGCTTCTTGGGCGCGGACAATTGCCGCCTCGAAGTCGTGGACGCCAAAGACGTGGCATAGCTCCCGCTCGTTGCCAACAATCGCATCGTGGCCAAGGCACACGTCAAGGGCGTCCGCGGAACTTGAGTCAGCGAGGTAAGTTAGCGCACCAAGGAGACGAGCCTTGGGCGCGGTATGGGCCGGCAAATCGACGAGGAAACGTCGGAGCGGAAGATCGTCGGCGTCGACGAAGACGAGATCGTGGTCGAAGATGGCGGCGATGTCGAGCCGGTCGCCGCGAACTAAGCGGGCGCCCCGATGCCAGAAAATGGTGCGGTCAGTTGGCCGGCGACTGACGACAACGGTCGCCGCGTCGGTGGGCATTCCGCTCTTCACGCCGAGCATGATCAGGTCGATTCCTTCGCCGTCGAG